>JABLXR010000027.1 GCA_013178015.1 Anaerolineae bacterium | reverse complement strand
TGGCGGAAGAAGGGATTCCCGGGGCGGGTTTGGGTCGCTACTACCTCATGCCCGAGGCCTGCACCTTCCTGCAGCGGCAGGCGGAGAGCAAGGAGTACCCCTACTCCATGCCCCCGGCCTCGCGGGAGTACCGCTACCGGGGAGAGGACTGCCCCAACGCCCAAGCCTTCTTGGCCAACTTCATCCGCTGGTCCAGTATCTGTGCCCGGTATCAGCCCGAGCACTGCGAGTTGGCGGCGGAGATCGTGCGGACGGTGGCGGACAGAAACCGGGCATAGGGGAGCTATCTGCGCTGACCAGACTGGGAATGCCGTGAGGGCCCTGCTGCGGTTCCCCGGGCACGTTGTCACTACAGGCAGGCGAGGGTGATGGGGAGTAGACCGAGATCGGAGGCGCCAGAACCACCGTATGCCTGGGCGCTGGAGCAGTTGCGTGTGCCAGAGGCTCATCAGATCACCCGGGGTGACCGCTGTGTCGTGGTGGCGGTGTCGGACCTGGGCTACCGGCCCCACCCCGACCACCGAGGCCATCTGTGGGTGAACCCCAGGCCGACTAGAGGCGATATCCACGGGTGGGACTTCGCCGATGGTGACGCATCCCTGGAGTACGCCGGCCCAGGCGAAGAGTCCTCTGAGAACCTGCGCGGCCACCACTCCTTCGTGGTGGGCGAGGTGGCAGCAGTGGCCCCAGAGTGCCCCATCATGGTCCTGCGGGTGGGCTACGCTACGGGCCAAACAGAGAGCTGGTGGCGAGCCGTAGACTACGCTGTTGAGCACGGGGCCAAGGTGATAGTGGAGCCGCACGGCTACATCCACGGTCAGTCAGAGACTGGGACTCCCTGGTTCTACCAGGGCACGGACTTTGCCTACCCCCACGACAACCCGCGACTACGGCGCGCCTACGAACAGGCCTACAGCGCCGGCTGCCTCATAGTCAAAGGGGTCTGTGACAACCGCGGCCGGCGGGTGGCGGCAGCTGTGCCGGCGCTGGATGCCGTGATGGCCGTGGGCTCCAGCAGCCGACAGGGCGTGGCTGCCAACATCGCCCCCGATTCGGACTACGTCGAGGTGACGGCTCCGTCTGGCTCACGGGACCAGGGGGAGGGCGAACAGGTGAGAGGGACCGGCGGGGATGACAACTACATCTTCATGAGCGGCGGCTGCATGGCCTCTGGCTTCGCCGGTGGAGTGGCCGCGCTTGTGTTCTCTCAGTATCCAGGGTTCACCGGTGAGCAAGTGCGACAAGTGATGCGCAACACCGCCAGGGGGGTAGGGTGGGACCGATACCTGGGCCATGGCATTCTGGACGCGTCTGCCGCTGTCTCGCTCAAGGACAGCCAGTTGACCCAGAGACTGGCAATCGATCCGGTTGCACGGCTCGACGATCACGACGGAAGGCCGCGCCTGCTTTTGGACATAAGCAACCGGGGTGTGTTCGACGTGGCCAGGGCTCTGGTGACCGTCTACAACGGCAATCCCTGCCAACCGGCCGACCCGGCAGCCTCAAGAGACAAGCCTCATATTCTTCTGGTCCGTCAGCTCGGACACGCGATACTTCCTGTGACCGGCCTCGAGAAGTCAAGCGCCCAAATAGAGCTTGCCGACTGGAATGGTGCCGACGTCCTGTATGCACAGGTCTGCGTGCTTGACCTGAACGGCCCTGACAAGGCTGTCACGGCACGCCTGCGGCTGACCCACCACAACCATGGACTTGCGGCAGAGTAGGTACCAAAGAAGTAGCCTCCGTCGTTGGCGCAGTCGCCAGAAGTGGAACCTGTGTGAGAGTTACCTCCGCCAAAAAGGGGGCGTGGACCTGCACCAGCAGGTCGGACATGAAGGCGTAGAGCCGGTTGGCCGCCACGTTCTTGTTTAGATGGCTCCAAGTGCGCCTTTCTGGGTTAGGATGGGAGCAGTCCTTGGGCGGGTAGAGGGACCGCGGCCGAGGGAGAGGATCGACCACTCCCTAACCGCACGGGCCGTGTCGCTCCTAGACGCCTGATGCATATGGAGGCAGCGCAGCCCGATCAGCAGATGAGGGTGGGAATGGCCAGGTCGGGGCGGCCGCTAAGGCGGTTGAGCAAGATGCCGACGTTGTAGGCGGCCATTCTGGCAGCGACTCGGGCAAGCAGCTCCCAGCGGGTGTGGGCTTGGGGAGAGTGCAGGCCGAAGCTGCCGCACAAGTTGGCGAAGGCGGTCTCGATGGCCTGGCGAATGGTGCTGAACCAGCGTCTGGCGAAGCGGCGATCACACTCTGGTGTTGTGAGCTCGGTGGCGCCATAGTCATCTTGCCAGCGGCCGTGCCAGTCATCACCACCAGAGCCCAGGTCGGCGACGATAAGCCGCTCTTGGTCAGTGCCGCAGCTCTGCACCGGCCCCACCCACTCTTGGGGCGGAGCCAGGCGCGGCATGCCCTCCGCCTGGGTTGGGTCCACTAACTGGGGCATGGCAGCGCGGCTTGACAGGAGCAGTTCCGCCAGCCGCCGGTCTTGCACGTTCCCACTGGCCATGGTCCAGCCCGTGATGAGACCCCTGGCACTGACCGCCAGGAGGAGACGCAGGCCATGGAAGAAACCGTCGTTGCCACCCTTGCCTCGGCGGGCGATATCACTGAGCCAGCCCGGGTGGAAGGACCGAGCGCCGCGGGCGATGGGCACGGGGACGCAGTCGATCATCTCACACTCCTCAGTGGGGGCATGCTGGGCCACTGCCTGCCCGATCAAGATGAAAGCGCCCCACAGGCGGCGGTTGAAGGGAGTTTGGCTGGCCATGCCGGGAAAGGGGTGGCGCAGGTGCTTGCAGGCGTAGCGCACAAAGCCACGCTCACCCCGCCAAGGCACGCCCACTCGCCACTGGGCCGCCGGGCCAAGGCAAGGCGCCTCACTGTCGCTGAGTCTGGCAGGCGGGCCACCCCGGGATGGCATCTTGGGCAGCACATGCTCCTTGTAGAGATCATCGATGACAACGTGAAATGTGGTCAGGAAGGTTTCGAGTTCCATGCCAGCACCCCTGATACGGGTCTGGGCTACTAGCACTCGCAACCTTCCTGCCCGTTCTGTCCGTCGGCCACCATCAGCCAATATGCATCAGGCGTCTAGGCTTCACCTTATCAGGAAGGCTGGCCACCGTTGTCAGCGTGACGAGGCCGAAACGGGTTCGCTCGGGCTACGGCTCACGCCTTCGCCTCTGCCAGGCTTCGCCGCCAGCAGGATTACTCCCGCCGACGCTAGCAGGGCCGCATGCCAAACGGGCACTCCACATGGTGAACGCCTCTCAGTTCACGAGATTGGCCAGGCTTGTCCCGGCGCGCCCTTTCACGCTGACCTTCTGTCGTTCTCTCTTTGATCAGCGCAGATCGGCGTCCCATCAGCGTCATCAGCGTTCTACCAGACTACCGGTTCGGGTAGTTCCCTCTCGATCTCCTCGAGCCGGTAGCCGAAGCCGGCCCCTCGGATGGTGGAGAGGTCCACTTCGCCGTTCCGGCGCTGGTACAGGCCCGGATGCACCTTCGCCTCCGCATTCGAGGCCTCGGGGTAGAACTGCATGGAGTTGGTCTCCACCCCCATGATGGTCCCGGCGTGGGCAGCCAGGAGCACGTGGGTCACCTGGGCCAACATGGGATTGGTCAGGTCCTGCACCATTAGGGTCATACCGTGGGCCTTGGCCCAGCATAGGCTGAGCAGGGCTCCGGTCTGAGTCTTGCAGGTCTTGAGGGCTACCCCCGTCCACCCGAGGTCTCGCCCCAGCTTCACCAGGTGCCAGTCGTGGGCGCTCTCGTCCATGAACAGCGGCTTGCGCGCCGACACGCTGTGGACGTCAATGGGGTGCTTCTCCAGCTCATAGGGGAACGGCTGCTCCACGTATAGGACCATGCCATAGATGCGAGGGTGCTCGTCGCGCAGGCGGTCCAGGATGTCGTTTACGTAGGCGGGATCGGTGACGGTGCAGTTGAAGTCCGGCGACAGCCATTCCACACCCTGCTCCTCACCGATCATGCCCACCCGCACCAGCCGGTCATAGTCCCAGGCCGCATCGTTGCCTCGCAGCTTGACCTTGAGGCACTTCAGCCCATCCCGCTCGATCCAGTCCGGCAGGAGCACGGGATAGCCGTCGTCCGGCTCGCTGCCGGTGAGATCCGATGGCTCCAGCGGGTCGAGTCCCCCCACCAGGTGCCAGGCCCGCAGGCGGTCTGGCCGGGGATAGACTAGGTAGTCCCGGGGGTAGCGGCCATCGAAACTGACGTCCGCCCCCTTGGCCGGGGACAGATAGGCGGAGAGGTCGGCATTCATGAAGTCCGGCCCATAGGTCTCGTAGACGGGTCGCCCCACCAGCTTGCCGTAGGCATCGTGCAAGGCTATGTCGAAAGGCGAGCAGCACACCAGGGCTGCCAACCAAGGCATCGGCTCTGCGCCCTGCCCGCGCTCTCGGTTGATCTGCTCCAGCGAGCCCGGCAGTACCTGCTGCTGGAAGGCGTGGCCCACCTCGATGGGGTGTCCGCGTGCCTCGAATCCGGCCCACTCAACCGTCAGGTCCCGGCACAGCCTGACCAACTCCTCGTGCCGCTCCTGGTACGAGAGAGCACTAGGCCAGACCCACTGGACACTCAGAGGGGTTTCTCCCCAGCCCACAGCCTCTCGGCCCTGTCGGTCGGCCACCGCCGTGACCTGCGCCCGGGCGCAGGTCACGGCGGTCAGCGTCTCCGGTCCGAACTTCAGGGGCACCCTGGTCTCCACCGGCAGCAGGTAGAGCGAAGCTCCCACTACGCGCACGTCAGTGCTCTTGCCCATGGCCAACTCCAAGTGCATGCGTGGTTCCGCCCGCGTGGGGCGGGCGGGGTGGTGGCCCCAGCCTAGCAGCCCCAAGACCCTTAGTCCAGCCTCCTGGTAGCGTAGACCAGCATGAGGCGTAGATGATGCTGATACTGTGCTGGTCCCCCTATCCTCGATCAGCGTTGGTCAGCCTCCCATCGGCTCCGTCTGCGGTTCATCGTGGCCTTGCTTGACGAAGGCCAGCCTTGAGTCAATCATGGGCGCAGCAGCCTGACAAGTCAGCCGAACAGGGGGGAGCTTGTTCCAGTTCTCGTACGATGGCACCAATCGCAAGATCCTGTGGCAGGAGCTATGGCGCCACGAGTTCGACGAGGCCCTGCGTCGGCATCCCGTCGTGATTGTGCCCACGGGTTCCATCGAGCAACACGGGCCTCACTGCCCCGCCGACGTGGACATCTCCATCCCGCTGCACCTGGCCGTACGAGTCGCCCAGCGGGTCACGGAGTTCCCCGTCCTGGTAGCCCCGCCGGTGTGGTTCGGGCTGGCCCACTACAACAAGGGCTTCCCCGGTACCATCAGCCTTCGGCCCGAGACCTATCTTCAGTTGCTCGGCGATGTGTGTCGCAGCATCCATGACAACGGCTTTCACCGCATCGTGGTGGTCAATGGCCACGGCGGCAACGACGCACCCAACCGCGTGGTACGCGATACCCTCTCTGAGGAAGACATCTTCCTGGTGGCCTACAGTTGGTGGCAGTCCGTGGAGCCGGAGATGGCCACCTGGAGCGAAGCCGACGCGGGGAGCGTCGGGCACGGTGGCGAATGGGAGACCTCAGTACAGCTCTACTTACGCCAGCACCTGATAGACCGAGGTCGCATCAACGCCGACGTCTTTCCCAACCCCTTCAGCCCCGAGCTGCGCTCCTTCGCCCGATTCGCCGAACGCCGGCGCGATACCCGCGACCACACTGGCACCATGGGCGACGCTACCGTGGCCTCGGCAGAAAAGGGCGAGCGCATCTTCCTACTGGCCGCCGAGCGGCTGGAGCAGGTGGTACGCGAACTCCATTCCCAGCCCCGCCGCCACTACCGCGAGTTCGGCTCTCACGCGCATTGACCGGGCTGGACCCCGGGCTCGGTTCCGCACCGACAGATTCACAAGGAGCGCACTGGATTGGACATCTACGCCAAGTTAGGAGTACGACCTCTCATCAATGCTTCCGGCCCGGTGACCGTCCTGGGTGGTTCGCTCATGCCTCCCGAGGTGGTCGAGGCCATGGCCGAGGCCGCCCGCGCCTTCGTGGACCTCAACGAGCTGCACCTGGCAGCAGGCAGACGCATCGCCACGCTCATCGGCGTGGAGGCAGCTCACGTGTGTTCGGGCGCGGCCGCGGGTATCGCCGTCATGGCGGCCGCCTGCATGGCCTCAACCGATCCGGCCCGGATTCGCCAACTGCCTGACACCACAGGCATGCCCAATCGCTTCCTCTACTTCCGCGCCCACCGCAACCCCTTCGACCAGGCGGTACGCGAAGCAGGAGGGACGCTGATCCCGGTCGACCCTGACCCCGAGGCCCTGGCGGCGGCGATAGACGGTACGGTGGCCGCCATCTACTACACCGCTGGGCGCTTCGAGCGCGGGGAAAGCCTCCCGCTGGCCCAGGTGGCTGAGGTGGCCCACGGGGCCGGGGTGCCCCTGATGGTGGACGGGGCTGCGCAAGTGCCTCCGCTGGAGAACTTCCGTCGGTTCCTGGACGAAGGTGCCGACCTGGTGACCTTCAGTGGGGGCAAGGCCATCCGCGGCCCTCAGTCCAGCGGCCTCATTCTGGGGCGTGCCGGCCTGGTCGAGGCCTGCCGTCTGAACGACAACCCCCACCAGTCCATTGGTCGGCCCATGAAGGCCAGTAAGGAGGACATCGCCGGCCTGGTGCGAGCGGTCGAGCTCTACCTGGAGCGGGACCATGAGGCCGACATGGCGCTCTGGGAGCGTCGAGTGGCGCACGTCATCGCGGCCCTGTCCGACCTGCCTCACGTGCGGGCCGAGCGCAGAGTGCCCTACGGCATCGGGCAGCAGGTCCCCACGGCTGCCGTGAGTTGGGACTCTGAAGCCCTGGGTCTGGGGTACGAGGACCTGGTGCACCGCCTGCTGCAGGGCGAGCCCCGTATCGCCGTCCGCACTCGCTCCCGCAGCGCCGATCGAGTCTACGACGCCTATTACGAGGACGAGATTCGCGTCTACCCCGACAACCTGCAACCGGGGGAGGAGGAGATCGTCGCCCGTCGGCTGCGTCAGCTCCTGAGCTCCTGAGGAGCTCCGGCAAATCCGCCGGGACGTGTAGCCGCCCTAGCGCGTCAGAATGTCTGTGATCGCCTCGGCGGTCATGCCGCGGAACCGGCCATACTCCAGGGGGTCGCCCAGGCGCTCCCTTACCAGGCCGACCAGCCTCGCTTCGCCGTGCTGCTTCACCCCCGCCGTGAGGGCTGTCGCCAGGCCGCGCCACTCGTCAGAGCCGAAGGGGCCCTTGTCGCAGGGAAACCCGGCACAGTCCCAGCATCCAGCCAGGCCGCGCTCGATGCTGCAGGCCCTGACGGGGCATCCCTCATCCCCACCTCCGGCTTTGCAGCCGGGGCAGCCATCCGCCGTCCCCGGACACACCGAGCAGACGTAGCCACAAAAGGCCACCGCTTGCGTCACTGGCGAGCTCATCTTCTCTCCTAGTTTGACGACATACCGCGACCGCGCGCCTGCAGCAGCTCAACTGCGGTCAGAGCGACTCGATCCTGTCTACGCCGGCTGCATAGGCCTGGCACGCCTCCAGCAGCCAGTGCGCCGCGACGCGGCCTGACCGGGCGACTCCAGCCTGCCGGGGTCCGCGCCATGAGACCTCGCCGCTGGCTCCCTCGCCGGCCGCGCTGGACGACAGGTTTCCACCGACCTCGATCCGCCCGACGGCGGCCGCCTCAGGCAGGCTCTGGCTAGCCAAAGCATCTCGGTGCTCGCCCCGAGCGGGTTCGTGGCCGCCATCGAAGGATTGGCCAGCGAACCCCGCGGCACGCGGTCAGGTCGAGCGCCGCCCCGCCACCACCGGCAAGCCGAGCGCCTATCCCGCCAGGTCATACGTGATCAGGGTGACGTTGTTGGCGGAGTCTTCTCCCTCCCAGTACAGGTACCACTCCCGGAATCCAGGGCCATACTGCAGCCCCTTGTCCTGCACGAAGGCATTCAGGGCCTCGTGGGCCTCCTTCAGGTCCCGCAGGCGGCCCCGCAGAAGCACGGAGGCACAGCGGGAGTCGCTCACCTCCTCGACCTGAGCCTCCCCTACCGCCTCGGTAACGGGCGTCACGTTGAGCCCGGCCGTCAGGTCGAACTCGCCCGTCTCATCCGGCATGCCGTAGCTGAGAATGAGGATAGCGGGCAGCTGCACGCCGTGCCTGGCCCGGCCGTAGGCGGCGTACAGCCGATCTATGAGTCCCCCTGCGGCCTCCTCGATCCTCGGCATGCTGGCCCGTCCCGAGACGTAGAAGTGCCGGAAGCCACGCATGATGCTGACCCGCGGCTCGCTAACGCTGTACTCGAGGGCAGCGGCGTCGTCGCTCATGTCTGTTCCTCCGGTCTGCCCAGAGCTCAACCCTCCAGGACGCGCTCGAGGTGGCTCAGCGCCTCCTCGTCCTGAGCCCGCGCCTCCCGGATGAGGGGCACGATCTGCTGTCGGGCTTCGGGCCGAGCCAGGCTCCGCGCGTGCGATGGGTCCCACCCCATGCCGCCCAGCACCGCCACGATGCGCCCCAGGGTGTCGAGCTCGGCCAGGTAGCGGCGGGCCGCCTCTTCCAGCGGCTCGGCCGCTTGCGGCAGGACTCGCGCCCCGTCCCGCAGGAAGGCCGCGGCGCACCGCCGCCCCTCGGCCAGGCAGTTGATGGCGTCGTTGTGGCACATCAACCGCAGCGCCAGGCCGGCGTCGTCGGCTGCCGCGAAGTCGTCGTCCCCTTCCAGGGCTGCCGCCCAGGCCTCATAGGCAGCGAGCCCCGAGTAGTACTGCCCGAAGCGTGCTGTGCGGCCCAGCTTCACTGCCCACTCTAGCGCCCGCCGGTAGCTGTCCTTGAGAGGCGGCTTGGTGGTCTTGTAGTGAAAGGCGATCAGAGCCACCGTGTCCTCGAACCAGTCGCGCTTGCGGTACTGACCACCGGGCTCGAAGGTGACCTTGCCGCCTTCAGCGTTCTCGGGGAAGTGCTGGAAGTGGTTCCAGCCGATGAGCACCTCTCCCCCCTCGTCGTAGCCAGTGACGACCCCGCACTCAGGGGGAAACACCACCCCTATGGCCAGCATGGGATAGCGTTTGAAGCGGATGTCGTAGACCATGCGTTCCCGGAAGTAGCCCTCGGCCCGGTACTCCACTTTGTCGCCCAGGTAGTCCGGACCCCTGTAGACGCTCGTGGGCGGGGCGCAAGGCTCGTTGTCCCGCCAACGGACGTTGCCCGCGATCGAAGGGTCCCATCCGACCGCCCGAAAGGCTCGACGATAGTGCTCTGTGGGATCGTCCCCCATGTGCAAGGTGGATATGTTGCCACCATCCCAGCGCTCGGCGTGCCACGCCAAGCGGAACGCCGCCCCCGACACGCCCATCAGGAACTCGTAGGAACAGGGCTCCCCGATGTAGGTCAGAGCGGACTTCATGGCGGCGCACATATAGGTGTTCTCCGGTCGCCCACCGGTGCGGCTGGCGTCGAATCCCACATAGGGCACGCCCTCCAGCACCGCTCGAGGCGCCACCCTGGGCTTGGCCACGGATGCTCCCTGCTGGATCAGTCCGAGAGCCGCCTCGACGTGCGCCGCCGCCTCGGCCTGGCGCTCCCGAGCCACGCGCAGGACCTCCACCACCCGCCGCCGAGCTTCAGGGCGGGCCAACTGGAGAGCCGGTTCCTCCTCCATGCGTGTGTATTCCGGATGTCCGCCTAGTTGCTCCCAGACCCGCCACATCAGGTCGTGCATGGCCCGGAAGCACCCGGCGGCCTGGCCCAACTCGTCGGCGGCAGCGGGTAAGGCATCTCTCGCACCGTCCAGGAAATCGGCGCAGTAGTGCCGGCACTCGGCTACGTTGCCCACCTCGTCGTTGTGGATCTGGAGCATCGTCCGGAGCCTCTCGATCCCCGCCGAGGCGAACTCCTCGTCCCGCAGGAGGGAATTCATCCAGGCATCGAAGGCGGCGGTGCCGGAGGTGTACGATCCCGTAGCCCGTCCCTCCCGCATCACCGCCAGGCCGTGGGCCAGCGTCTTGCGGTAGGTCTCCCTCAGGTCCGGCATCTCCGCCGTACCGGTGATCACCACTACGCCCAACGTGTCGCCGAACCACTCTCGTTTGCGGAAGTAGCCTTCGGGCTCAAACTCCAGCCCCTGAGCGAACTCGGGGAAGCCCTGGAAGAAGGACCAGCCGGTGATGACATCACCGCCCTCGTCGTAGCCGGTGATGAGGCAGCACTCTGGCGGACCCACCACACCGAACCCGAGGACCGGCCGCCCCGCCTCGATGCTCTCGATGATGCGGGCGCGAAGGGTCGCCTCGTCGGCGTGGGCAGGAAACAGGCTCTCGCGGTCCAGTGCCGCATTGCCCAGATCCTCGTGCCTGTAGCCGACGGCTTCCAGGGCCCAGCGGACCGGCGCCATGGCATCGTCGGCCAGGGTCAGAGCGTTGCCGCTGCCGAACTCCCATTGCTGCGCGTTCCAGTTGAGCATGAACCCCTGGCCGGAGACGCCCATGAAAAAGGCGTACCCGCAGCCATAGGCCGGGTCGCAATCACCGCCCGGCAGGTGCCGGCAGCCCAGGCATGGCTCTCCCAGGTACTGCACCAGGGAGCGCAGACAGGAGGGCAGAGTCATGTCCTCAGGGCAGCTTTCCGCGCCCGACTTCACCATCTCGCCGTAGAAAGCGACTCGCGGAACACCGCCCAGTACGCGACGCCATGACCGACTCGGGACGGCACCAGTCTCGTTCATCCGAAGCCTCCTTGGTCCCGGCCGGCCTCATTCCGCCAGGACGTACTGCAGCAGCATGACGTTGTCGGGGGAGCTATCGCCCTCGAACTGAAGATACCACTCCCGCAGCTCGCCAGCCCCAGTGAGGCCGGCCTGCCGCATACCTAGCACCAGGGCCTCGTGAGCCTTCGCATAGTGCTCCAGGCTACCCCAGTAGAGCAGAGAGGCGCACCGGCGCCCTTCCACCAACCGCACTCGAGCGGTCTCGCACGAAGCAGCCTCTGGCCCGATCCGGTGGCCCGCCTCGAGGTACAGGCCCTCGTCGCCAAAGCGAGCGATCAGCACCACTGGCCCCTCCGTCGAGGCATCAGACCCGGCTCGGGCTTCATCTAGCTCGGCCATCAGGGCATCGAGCGTCGCGTCCGCTTCGGCTCTGCTAGTCTCAGAACCAACGCGGAAGTAGAGGAAGGGCTCTGTCGTCTGCAGTCGCATCTGCCCGATGACGAACTCCGGATCGGCCTCCATGCTCAAAACCTCCTGATCTCCAGCGCCGGGCCAAGGCCTGAACGTGGGCTTCGCCCTTCCCGACGGGGCCTCACAGTGCGGTGGCAATCCGCGCCAGGCACGCCAGCCCATCCCGCTCCGCTGCCGCCACCTCGCGGGCCAGGCCAGCCGCCTCGTCGGACTGCAACGGCGTGCTGAAGTCCATCGCCTGGCGCGGCGGATGGAGGGCCACCATGGCCGCAAGGGCGTCGCGAGACCGAGTGTAGGCGGCGCGCGCGTCGTCGAAGGCACGGTCACACCGTCCGGGCAGGCATTCCTTGGCCGCTGCCAGGAACTCCACCGCCAAGGACCGGCACTCACCCCAGCACTGAGCGTTGTAGGTGTGTCCGTCGCGGCTGGCTCGCCCCGACTGGAGCGCTTCTGCCCACCGCTCGAAGCCAGCAGGCCCGGCAGTGTAGCCCGGGAACACCCAATCCTCCGGCCCCTCGGCGAAGCGCAGGGCAGCTTCGATCCCTTCCTTCACCACCCGGTCATCCGGCGCCGGCGGGCCCAGCTCCACCCGGTAGACCTCGATCAGGGCCACGTCCCAGCCGCCCAGGCAGTCCCAGGGGAGCGGGCCCTTACCCAATTCGCCGTATCCCGAGAAGTAGTAGCCCACCTCGTCGTAGCCGCAGATGACGTAGAAGTCGGGAACCTCCAGTTGCCAACCGAAGCACGGGATCCCGGAGTCTATGGCGGTGCGGGTAAAGTCGTAGGCCTCCCGTTGCTTGTCCCGGAACGACTCACCCAGCTCATCCCTCCAGCCGAAGACGCACGGCGTACGGTATCCCAGGTTTGGCGCCAGCTGAGAGAGCATAATGGTGCGCCAGGCGGTGGGCCCGCTGGGGCACAGGTCCCTGTGGATGTTGTTGATGAAGGCGTGACCAGTGCCACCGTAGAGCCAGGCCAGGGGCACCTGCACTCCGAGGTAGTCGAGGCAGGCCTTGATGCAGCCGAGATGAGTGATGAACTGAGTAGGCGAACCGATACCCTGCAACAGCTTCTTCACGTTAGCCTCCTGTCCCGGTCCACGGTGACACGTCCTGGCAGTGCGTCTGCCATGCCACCAGTAACCGACCCCGTCGCTGCCACCTGCGAGGCAGAACGCCTGACGGTTGCGCATACACCAGTCCGGGCGAAGTACGCCCGGAGCGCCGTTGCACCCTTCGATCACCGGCAATACTCCCACGCCACCTCGTCCCGGGTCGGGGACTGCCATACCGTACTACCGGACCGTTTCGGCATCGTCTCAGGGCAAGGCACTCCAGGCCGAACTTCGCTATCGGTTTTGGGGAGACTGTATCGGCTTGCTAGGCGAAGGGGCCGGATTGGGCCAGACTGGGATCAAGTCGGCGCACCCAGGAGTGCGCCGTCGCCGGTTGGTCTTACACGTCGGGGGCAGTCCGCGCCCCAGGCGCGGCATCTCTCAGGTACCGCCCATCAGCCGAGACACTCCCTCGGGTCGGTCTCCAGCTTTCCCCCGGCCACGGAAGGCGTATAATCCGCCCTGCATTCCGAATGGCGTTCGAGACAGTTGGCATCCGAGTTGGAAGAGTCGTGGTCACCAATGAGATAGGAGAACCCCATGCCTGGCAAGTTGCCCGGCTACATCCGGGTCCTGGTTCCAGAACTGTCGTCGGTTCTGGCGAGTGACAGCAGCTCGAGCGCCCTCGGGCCGACTGGCACATGGAGGGCGTTTGCCCAGAGCGACTCGAACCAGAAGGAGACGGTGAGGGTCAGGCGGCGTCGGCGCCCAACCTCTCCCGCAGGTGAGCGAGAGCGAGCAGAGGCGCCCCGCCGCGAGCGAGACCGCGGCCAATCTCCGCCCCCCGCAGGCGGCCCCCCCCCGGGCGGCACCCCGCCCGGAGGTGGGGGCGGGCTACTGCCGGGCGGGAAGCTCTCCCTACCCATCATCGGTCTGCTGCTGGTGGTCGTCGTCTTCCTGTTCCTCTGCCGGCAGTGTGGGGGAATCGGAGGCATCGGCGACTCCGTCGACGGGCCTGGCCCCGTGGCGGAAGACCAGAGCGGAGTCTCGCAGCCCACGCAGCCCCCCGCCACCCCGGCTCCGACCCGTGCGCCGGTGATAGCCGCCACCGCCGCGCCCGGCGAGAAGTGGCTGATCATGCTCTATCAGGACGCCGATGACAAGGTCCTCGAGCGAGACATCTACGTGGACCTCAACGAAGCCGAGCGGGCCGGATCTACCGATGCCGTGCAGGTAGTCAGCCAGCTCGATCGCTTCCGCGGCGGCTACTCCGGTGATGGCGACTGGACTTCATCCAAGCGCTTCTACGTGACTCAGGATGACGACCTGAACGCGCTGCGCTCGCCAGAACTGGCCGACCTGGGGGAGCTGAACCATGCCGACGGGCAGACCCTGGTGGACTTCGTGATCTGGGCGATGCAGACCTACCCCGCCGACAAGTACGCCCTGATCATGTCGGACCATGGCATGGGCTGGCCGGGCGGCTGGAGCGATCCCACGGCATCCGGCCCGCACGGCGCCGATGTCCCGCTGGCGCAGCGTCTAGGCGACTACCTGTACCTCGATGAACTGGACGAGGCGTTGGGCGAGATCCGGAGGCAGACCGGGCTGGACAAGTTCGAGCTAATCGGACTGGATGCCTGCCTCATGGGTCACCTCGAGGTCTTCAGCGCCCTGGAACCGCACGCTCGCTATGCCGTAGCGTCCCAAGAGACCGAACCGGCCCTGGGCTGGGCCTATGCCAGCTTCCTGAGCGAATTGCAGCGGAACCCCAACGTAGGCGGGGCGGAGCTTGGCCGCTACATCGTGGACAGCTACATCGAGGACGACGAACGTATCGTAGATGACCAGGCTCGCCAGGAGCTCGTGGGGGGTGGTCGCGGGCTCTTCAGCTCCCTGGCGCCATCGGCTAGCGACCTGGCGGCCAGGCTAGGTGCCAACGTCACCCTCTCAGTGGTGGATCTGGCGGCGCTGCCCCAGGTGATGAATGGGCTGAACCAGCTCGCCTACCAGATGCAGCAGTCAAACCAGAGGCCGGTGGCACAGGCCCGCAGCTACACTCAGTCCTTCACCAGCATCTTCGGCACTCAGGTGCCTCCCTCGTACATTGACCTCGGCCACTTCGCCCAGCTGGTGGCGCAGAACACCCGGGACGAAGCGGTTGTGGACGCCGCCAACAGTCTCATGGCCGCACTCAGCCAGGCCGTGATTGCCGAGCGGCACGGTCCGGACAAGCCCGGCGCCACCGGCATGTCCGTCTACTTCCCCAACTCAGACCTCTACCAGAACCCCGTCAGCGGCTATCCATCATACCTAGGGTTGGCCAGCCGCTTTGCCCAGGAATCCCTGTGGGACGAGTTCCTGGCCTATCACTACACCGGCCGCCAGTTCGACCTGGCCGAGAGGGGCGCTACCCGCCCCGCCGATGCCGCCCCAGTCGGCGGCCCGGCCCGAGGCGGCATCCGGGTCTCGGCCATCAGGGCGTCCAGTCCGACGGCCGCGCCCGGCAGACCGGTCCTGCTCTCCGTGGACATCGCCGGCGAGAACCTCGGCTACGTCAAGCTTTTGGTCGGCTACCTTGATCGGGAGGCCAACTCGATCAACATGCTGGACCAGGACTACCTCGAGAGCCCCGACACTCGCGAGCTCAGCGGCGTCTACTATCCCGTCTGGCCCGAAGGTGAGTTCACCATGGAGTTTGAGTGGGAGCCTATCGTCTTCGCCATAGACGACGGCACTCAACGGGTGCCGGCCCTATTCCGGCCTCACACCTATGGCAGGTCATTCGAGGAAGCGGTCTATACCGTGGACGGCATTTTCACCTACGCCGACGACGGGGAATCCCGTGCTGCCCGGCTGTTCTTCCGCCACGGCGCCCTGGAGCAAGTCTTCGCCTTCAAGGGCGAGGGGTTCACCGGGTCGCCCTGGGAGATCATGCCGGAGCCGGGGGACACATTCACCGCATTGGAGCAGTGGCTGGACCTGGCTACGGACGGCGGCGCGGCGACGCCCGCCACCGAGAGGGGGCCCACCCTCACCTTCGGCGACCGGCCTTTCACCTGGGTCGACATGGACGCGGCCGCCGGCTCCTATGTGGTCGGCTTCGTAGTGGAGGACCTGGACGGTAAGCAGTACCCGGTGTACACCGAGATCACGGTGGAGTAGCCTCGGGAGGCTCAGAGCCGCCTACCGGGACTCCGAGCCTCCAGGCTTCTGAGGCCGGCTGATGCAGACAGCATCACCCGCGACTACGCGCGGGTTGCGTGAGCGTGCCGACAGTCGGACGCGGCCCAGATCAGGGGCGCTCTGGCGGCCTCACGCCTTCGTCACCACGTTGAGTGCCGGCAGCAGGATGTAGGGGAGCTGCATCCCGCCATACACCCATTCCGCCTCCCGGCTGAGGGCCTCGATCCGCTTGAGGTCGGTGTAGACGTTGCCGGCGATAGATACGTCCTTGACCCGCCCGATGATTTCGCCTTTCTCGATCTTGAACGCTAGGCTTAGGCTGTTGGAGAAAGCCCCGCTCATGACGTTGCCCTGCCCCACCCCCAGCGGGCTCTCCACCAGCAGCGCCTCATCCAGCCCGCGGATGATCTCCCGCACCGGCGTCGTCCCTGCCTGCAGCACCAAATTGGTGAAGGACGGCGACGGGGGTGAGAAGAGCCCTCGCTCGCCGTTGCCGGTAGGCTCAGCCCCAGCCTGAACCGCCGTCTTGAGGTCATAGAGGAACCCGCAGACCACGCCCCCATCTATCAGCACGTTGCGCCGGTGCGGAACACCCTCGTCGTCGTGGGAGGCACTGCCCGGGCGGCCGTTGATCGTCGGGTCATCCACCAGGGTCAGCTTCTCGTCAAAGAGCTTCTCTCCCACCTTCCCCGCCATGGGGGAGATGCCCCGGTAGACGTCCTTGCCGTTCAGGCCCAGCATCAAGGGCAGTCCCAGCACCACTGCGCCTGGGGGCGAGAACAACACCGGCATCCGCCCCGACCGCAGCGTCGTGATCTCCCGTGCCAGGCGAAGCTGCTCCGCCAGCGCCTGGGCCACAGCGCGGTACTCCTCACTCCAGGAAGCAGTGCTGTAGAAGCGATGCACCAGCAGCACGTCGTCCTGCTGCACTCGCTCCACCAGCAGCGCGAAGGAGAACGGTGACTTGAGGGTGGAGACCTCTCCGCCATTGCTGTTGCGTACTACCGTGCTGCGTACCTGCCGCTGCAGTTCTACCCTCACCAGAGCCTTGTCGTCTCCCTCGGTGATGGTGGCAATCATCTCCCGACCTACCTCGATCAGCCCGTCGGTGGGAAGCTCGGCCAGGCGCGGGTCGTAGACCTCAACGTCCGGCCCCCGAGCCGGCCCGGGAAAGCGCACCGGCACCGGATCCCCGTGCTGGGCCGATTCGAGGGCGTTCTCGATCAGGCGATCGTCTGCCTCCATATCGCTCGAAGCAGCGAAGCCCAGCCGACCATCCTTCACCACCCGCAAGGCGACGCCCCGGGTCTGGTTCACCTCGAACGACTTGAGCTTGTTGGCCTCGAAGCCCACCGAAGTGGACTCGCTGTCAATCTCGAAGACCTCGGCCTGCTCCGCCCGTCCTGCCAGCCTGCCCAACATATCGCTCATGCTCTACCTCACCTATCGGGTGACACGTGATGCGTGATGCGTGATAGGCCAAGTGCCACAATTGGTCGGTCATTACAGTAACGCGGAAGTGCCACAATTCGTCGGTCACTCACGGAAGTGTCTCCGGGGCAGTTGGTAGGGCAACTCCCTCAGGAGAGGCTGCGTCTGCGGGGCTCGGCGGCGCAGGGCATAGAAGCGGATCACACCTTCGTCGAGGTGTACCTGGCAGCGCACTAGCCGCTGAGTCCAGTGGGCATCAACGGGGAAGGTGTGACCGAGCAAGGAGACCTGGCCGTAGTCATTGCTGCGACGGAGGTAGATCATCTGGCCAGTGGGATGAGCCTGCAGGTCGAGCTGGAAGTCATGGGGGAAGGGACGCCTTTGGGGAGCGCCTTCCCGGCGATGGGCGGTGCGAGCCTGATGCCTGGTGAGGTAGAGGTCGGACTGGCCCACCAGCCCGGTCAAGGACTCGTGCTGGAAGCGGTGCCAGACGTGGGTCTGCCAGTCGCCATTGAAGTGCTCGATGGGACCTTGAAAGCCCAGCTCGCCCGGGGGCACAAACACGGGCACGACGCCCAGGCACAGGCAAAGGCGGCTGACGGAGCCGATGGTGTCGGCATGCTGGTGCGGTCCCTGAAAGAGGGTGTCATTGTCAAACTGAGCGTAGCCAGGAAGGCCCCACCTATGCCAGTGCTCAAGCAGGCCTTGGCGCACCAAGACAGCGGTGAGGTTCTCCTTGGGAAAGGAGCCGGCCAGACGGCCATGAAGAGAGATGACGTTGAGCACCTCAACCTCAGGCCCGCCCTTTATCACCAGGCCCTCGATCCTATCCCAAAGGTCCAGCTCCAAGCGCCCCTCTGCCACCTCAGGCAGGTACCAGCCGCGAGGAGGGGCGAGGAAACGCTGGCGGCGGGTGCCATCGAAGGCGCCGCGGCGTTCGAGGATGCGGTTGATGGTGCGCTCACTGGGCGGCTTCAGGCCAAGCTCAAGCAGGTAGCCCCTGATGGCCAGAGCGCCGTGGTAGCCAAGGGCATCCTCCTCTTTGAGGTAGCGGCGTGCCTCAAGCACCATGTCCTCAAGCTCCTGGCTGCAGCGGCTAGGTGGGTGCTTTGGCCCGGGACTGTGGCTTGTCCAGTCCACCAGCTCCACTGGCTTACCCTCCGCCCGCTTCACCCAATACTGCAGCGTGCTCAGTGCCACCCCAAAGCCTCTCGCCACCGAGCGCAGCGACTGGCCCTGGCGCACGGCCTCCACCATCTGCTGCCGCCTGCGCTCGTGGGTCCCCTTTTGGCCATGCTATTGCCTCCTGCCCTGGATGTCACTAGCATAACTGACCGGGCAAATGTGGCACTTCGGTGACCGAGAGATTCTGGCACTCGGCCCGTGATGCGTGATGCGTGATACGTGATAGGCGTTCACCACAAGTCATAGGTCACGAGTCACGCATCACGCATCACGTATCAGAGACGGAGCGAGGCAATTGTACTCATACGGCGGCTCTATTCTGCGAGTAGACCTGACGGACGGCAGCATCGAGCGCCGCCCGACCGAGGCGGGCTTGGCCCGTGTCTACCTGGGCGGGCGGGGGCTCAACGTCAAGCGGCTGTGGGACGAAGTGCCGGCCCACACCGATGGCCTTTCGCCCGACAACCTCCTGGTCTTCGGGGCGGGCCCGCTGGTGGGGACGCTGTTCCCCGGCGGGGCCCGGTTCAACATCAGCGGCATGTCGCCCCAGACGGGCATCTTGGGCGACGGCAACGCGGGCGGGTTCTTCGCCCCCGAGCTGAGGTTCGCCGGCTACGACCAGATCGTGCTGCGGGGCCGGGCACCCCACCCGGTCTACCTGTACGTGCGGGACGACGTGGTGGAAGTGCGCGACGCCCGTCATCTATGGGGGATGGACGTGTGGGAGGCCACGGCCGCCATCAAGGAGGAGCTGGGCGATCCGGACGTGCAAGTGGCCACCATCGGCCAGGGGGCGGAGAACGGGGTCCGCTTCGCCGGCATCTTCGTCAACCTCAACCGCCCGGTGGCCCGCACTGGCATGGGCACGGTGATGGCCTCCAAGAACCTGAAGGCGGTGGCAGTGCGGGGGACGGGTTTCATCACCGTGGCGGACATGCGCCGCTTCCGGGAGATCATCGCCCGCCTGGACGAGGCCATCTACTCCCACCCGGAGTACGAGGTTCGTAGCCGGCTGGGCACCACCAAGCTGATCAAGGCCCTGGACGCCATCGGCGGCCTGCCCACCCGCCACTTCCAGCACGGCCGGTTCGAAGCCGCTGACGCCGTCAGCGGAGAGGCCATCGAGGCCCGCTACAAGGTGAAGAGCAAGGCCTGCTTCGCCTGTACCATCCCCTGCAGCCGCTTCCTGGAAGTGCGGGACCAGCGCTTTCCCGAGCTGCGCCTGGAGGGGCCCGAGTACGAGCCCCTGGCGGGCTTCAGCGCCCGGGTGGGTAACCCCGACCTGGCGCTGGCGCTCAAGTGCGTGGACCTGGCCAACCGCTACGGGATTGATGCCATTGCCCTAAGCGAGGTGATCGCCTGGTCTATGGAGTGCCGGCAGCGGGGATTGCTCACCACCGAGGAGATGGACGGGCTGGATCTGTCCTGGGGTAACGGGGAGGCTGTGATCGCTCTCATTCACAAGGTGGCCCGCCGGGAAGGGTTCGGGGACGTGCTCGCCGACGGGGTGAGGACAGCGGCCGAGCGGCTGGGCCGGGGCCAGGAGTTTGCCCTGCATGGCAAGGGGCTGGAGGTGTTCCAGGCCGACGTGCGCACCATCAAGGCCTATGGCCTGGGCAACGCCGTGGCCAGCCGGGGGGCGGATCACCTGCGCTCGGAGCCCTGGTTCGAGTTTTCCGGCGACCGGGAGGAGGGCATCCGCCGCTACGGCATCCCAGAGACGGCCTTCCGGCTGGAGTACAAGGGCAAGGGGCTGGTGGTGAAGCACTTCGAGGAGATGGCCGCCATCTCCGATGCCCTGGGCATATGCAAGAACACATACAACAACATGGAAGTGCTGGACTGGGAGGCTACGGCAGAGCTGCTGCAGGCGGCCACCGGATGGGATATTACCGGGGAAGAGGTGCGGCGAATCGGAGAACGCATCGTCAACCTGGAGCGCCTCTTCAACGCCCGCGAGGGCATCTCTCGCCGGGACGATACCCTGCCCCGAAGGTTCCTGGAGGAGCCTCTGCCTGAGGGCTGTGGAGAGAGCACCGGTTCCGTACTGGAGCTGGGGCCAATGCTGGACGAGTACTACCGGGCCCGGGGGTGGGAGGCCACGACCGGCCTTCCTACCCGAGAGAAGCTGCTGGAGTTGGGCCTGGAGGCCGAGGGCCTGGCTGCCCTCCGCAGAGTGCGCGAATGACGTCCAACTGCACCGCATCAGGCGCGTTGGTGAGTACGATGTGAGGGAGGACAGACCGGTGGCCAACCTGAGAGTGGCCGTGACGGAGGTGCAGGGGAAGTGTACTGCCTGCCCGCCAGTCAAGGCCGGCGACTACTTCGAGGTGAGCGACGGGGTGATAAGCATCCCCCAGGGTGGGTTCGTCTGCATCTGGGCCCTGCAGAGCCTGATGCCGATTATTGCCGGTCGCGCTGCCGCTCGTGGGTCCGACGATCCACTGCTGCCCCAGGACAAGCGCTTCCAGTGCCCGGACCCCAAGGGCAGGGTGCTCTTCGAGGTGGTGGGTGAGGGCGAGCGGGGACGGGCCCCTGCCTTCATTGCCTCGCCCATGCCGGAGGTGGTGCCGGATGAGCCCCTGGAGGACCTGGAGGTGACCGTGGCCCGAGTTCGCGGTCGCTGCGGGGCCGGGATGGAGGTGGGCCACCGCTTCGAGCTGCGCAGCGGGCGGATCTACATCCCGCCGAAGCAGGGCTTCTGCCTCTACGCCCTGCAGGCGGTGCTACCGCTCCTGCCGGCAAAGCAGCGGCCGCTGCCGGAGAATGACTGGCTCAAGCACGACAGCCTGGTGATCTGCCCCGACCCCGAGGGCAACGTCATCATGCGCATCGCCACCGCGAAATAGCCAGAAGGCCGGGAGCAGTCCCGGCCTTCTGGCTCGTCTGCGGTGCCGCCTGGGCAGGCTTGGCCGCTACCACCAACCGCAGTAAGGGCACCCCATCATGCCCCAGGGCCAGCCGCCCATACCTCCCATGCCCGGGCCGTAGCCCATTCCCATGCCCATGCCATAGCCGAAGACGCCCCCGACCATGTAAGCCTGGCACAGCAGCCGGTTCCGGGCGACGGCCAGCTCGGCGTCGGCCTGAGGCTGGGCGATGAAGTCCATGTCGAGCATCACCTGCAAGCGAGCCCGCTCTGGCTCCAGGAGAGGCTCGATGATGTCCTGCTCCAGGTCCACTCCTTGCTCCGCGGCCAGATCGGCGACGGTGGCTCCCATCTGCAGTCGGCTCACTAGCTCGGTCAGGCTCAGGTCGAGGCTGCGCGAAGCCTGGATCAGCATCGGCGAATGGTACATCCCGGTGAAGCCTTGACCCAGAAGTCCCCATACGCCGGGCAGGTCCAGCTGGGCCCGGAGCTGGCTCTCGATCTGGGCCAGGATGAGCTCACCCTGCATCTGGCTGAGCTGGCCCTGTGACACCTGCCGGTCCACCAGCCGACTCACGGCGTCCAGGGCGCTAGAGATGACTTCGTCCGGGGACACATCCTGCTCCTGGGCCAGCTCCGAAAGCGTGGCCCCTGCCTGAAGCCGAGCGCTGAGGTCGGCCGGAGCCATGCCCAGAGCCTCGGCTATTGCCCCGAGTACCACCGCTCCATAGCCCGATAGCTGTCCGAGGCCATAGCCGAGCTGGGGACCCATGCCAGGGCCCATCATCCCCGGACCCATGCCGGGGCCTCTGCCTGGTCCCTGGGCGAGCGCGGTCGCCGGAAGGGCCAGACAGGCGGCCAACACGAGCGCGGCTAGACCAATTCTCCGCGGAGTACTGCGGTTCCACAAGACTACCGATCTCATCTCTGGTGCCTCCCTAACACGAACGTAACCTCCGCCGAAGGCGACGCGCCCGAGGAAGCACCAGGCTGTCGCCGCCCGCGGCTGCTAACTCAAGACGGCCAAGCGGCCGCCAAAGCTGAGGCTATCAGGCTGGCGGCAACCTGTCAAGGGATCCTGACAGACATCATGTCAGGCGCCGAATGACCTCTGGCCGGGGTTGCCTGTGATCGGGCTGTAGGCCTGCAGCGCCCTGGGGACGGCCGACAGCTCAGGATCGGGGAACGGATGCCGACCGGCACCGCCGCTCAGGGCCTTAGCTGCGCTCGGACTACGAGAGCAAGCACGGACTGCATCGCAGGTACACCTTCCTTGGAGGAGTGCGCGCGCCCACGCGCGCTCTGTCCCCAAGTGCGCAGCGCCCCCTGGCCTGGTGGCCGTGGGACGGGGACGTCTGCTCCTGGGGCGCTCTCACAGTGGGCGCGCGCACTCCTCGGGGTTGCTTGGTTGCTCCCCTCTGAGGAGTCCGCGCCCCCAAGGCTCGGCGGCACCCAGAGAGGGGTGTACGGTGTCAGGGATCCATCGCGCCTGAGCGGGCGAATGGGGCCGCGGGAAGAGGGAACGGTTATCCGTCCTGCTGACCACCGATGGGTAGGGAGCGAATGCGGATGCGGGCCTGCTCGAAGAGCACGACGCTGCCTTCCAGGAGCGGTGTAGTGACGGCATCGAGGTTGGCTAGCAGCAACGCCAGCTGCCTCTCGGGTGACCTCTCTGTGCCGCGGCGAAAGAGAATGACAGAAGGCTGGCGCTGGCGCCGCAGGGCAAGCAGGGTGGCGAAATCCGTGTCAGCTGAGACGAGCACCCGACCCTCGGCGGCGGCCCGGGCGAAGACGGCCTCGTCCTCGGCTGCCTGCATGCCATAGTCGCGCACGTGAACGGCATCATGACCGTGGGCGCGCAGGCCCGCTGCCACCACGGGCGAGAGGGCGTTGTCCACCAGGAATCTCATGCCACCCGTACCAGCGGGAGCTCCCGCTCGCGCACCGCTTCGGCAGCGAAGAGGAGGGCCTCGCGGATGTCCTCGCGTTCCAGATCTGGGTAGGCGGCCAGTATCTCCTCGGGGCTGAGGCCGTCAGCGACCATGGCCACGACCGTAGCCACAGGAATGCGCAGGCCGCGTATGCAAGGCATGCCACCCATCTGGTTGGGGTTGACGGTGATGCGGGTGTACTCCATGTGGTCTACCTCCTGCCGCTATTGTACATGGGAAGGGGACAAGCGACACAGGCAGACGTGGGGAGGGGAGGAGAGTCTCCCTGTCTTCGGCCGGAGTGGCAGGCGCTAGCCTGGAGCATCCATGAGGGCGGCATTGGATGCAGACGATGGACGTGACAGCCCACCATCGGGTGACGAGCCTTCGGGCGGGACCCGGCTCAGGAGAACCCCGAAGGTAGCGCCTGCAGAGCCGGCCCTTCGGCCGGTGGGGGGAACGAGGCGATGGCATCCTGGTCGGGTCGAGTCTCTCTTGAGGAGTCCGTGTGTCCCAGGCGCGGCGGCACCCCGACGGGCATGCGTGCCGTGGAGGTCCTTGCGCGGGTGGGCGCGCGAACTCCTCAGGGGTGGTTCGTTCTCTCTCGTGAGGGGTCCGTGCCCCCAGGCGCAGTGGCGCTCGGACGCGCGCAGCGCTCCCCGACCGTGGGAGCATACCCGTTTGCCGGCGCCATAGGACAATGATACAGTTCTGGTGCGGATGGAGTGGTCCCGTCTCCTCTCATGGGAGGCCGGCATGAGTCGCTTGAGGCGTGGTTGGTGCTGGGCGGGTCTCGATCGGGCCGCGATCGTTAGGCCGTGCATGCCTTCCAGCTCGCCTGGGCAGGGGCGAGTGCGGAAACCGAGCCAAGCCGTCCTCCTCTGCCTGGTAGCGGTGCTTCTGGCCCTTCTGGCCGCATGGAGCATCGCCTGGGCCCAGACACCGGGCGGGGTGTTGGAGCTAGAGGCCAGGGGGGTGGTGGACCCCTTCCTGGCCCAGTACATTTCCCGCGGAATCTCAGTGGCGGAGCGGTACGGCGCTCGCCTGGTAGTCATCCGGATGGACACTCCAGGCGGCTTGGATAGCGCCATGCGCAGCATCGTGCAGTCCATCCTCAACTCGCGGGTCCCGGTGGTAGTCTACGTTGAGCCGCAGGGAGCGCGGGCGGCCTCGGCGGGGCTGTTCATTGCCATGGCGGCGCACGTGGCTGCCATGGCACCCGGCACCAACATCGGCGCCGCTCACCCTGTGGGCCTGGGAGAAGGCGAGGTGTCGGAGACCATGGAGAGCAAGGTGGTCAACGACGCCGTGGCCTACCTTCGCTCTATTGCCCAAGAACGGGGCCGCAACGCCGAGTGGGCTGAAGAGGCTGTCCGCCAGAGCGCCTCCTTGGCTGCCACCGAGGCGGTGGAGCAGGGGGTGGTGGACCTCATCGCGGCCGACGTACCCAGCCTCTTGACGGCGCTGGAGGGACGGTCGGTGTCGGTGGCCGGCCGCGAGGTGGTGCTGGAGCTGGGGGACGCCCCGCTGGACCGCTATCCCATGACCTTCCTCGAGACGGTGGTGCACGCGCTGGTAGACCCCAACATTGCCTACATCTTGCTCTCGCTGGGCACCATCGCCCTGGTGGCTGAGTTCTACAACCCCGGCGCCATACTTCCGGGAGTGACCGGCGCCGTATCCCTCATCCTGGCTTTCGTCGCCCTGGGCAGTCTGCCCGTCAACTGGGGCGGCATCGCTCTGATCGTGCTGGCGGTGATCCTCTTCGTGCTGGACATCGAGGTGTCCGGTTTCGCTCTCTCCGTCGCCGGGGCCATTGCCTTTGTGCTGGGTTCACTGCTGTTGTTCAGTCCCTTCACCCCTTCCGTCCCAGCCATGCCTGAGGTACGGGTGAGTCCCTGGCTCACGGTGGGCATGACCGCCCTGGTGTTGGGCTTCTTCGGTCT
This sequence comes from Anaerolineae bacterium, assembly GCA_013178015.1. Taxonomy (NCBI): domain Bacteria; kingdom Bacillati; phylum Chloroflexota; class Anaerolineae; species Anaerolineae bacterium. The sequence goes on along the minus strand of JABLXR010000027.1, from coordinate 63,903 downwards.
GGCTCTGACTGCGGGGGTGAGGGCCCAGCGGCGGCAAGCTCTGGTGGGGCAAGGGGTGCTGACGGGCAAGCTGGGGGTGGCGGAGTCTGCTCTCGATCCGACCGGGGTGGTGAGGGTGCTGAGCGAGACCTGGACCGCCGAGGCTGAGGATGCTCCCGTGGAGGCGGGTGCGAAGATCCAAGTCACCGCGGTAGAGGGGCTGCGCCTGCGGGTGCGGCGGGTACAGGAACAGGAGCACAAGGGAGGCACCGATGCCTGAAACGCTGGGGAGTCTCTTCGCGATCGTCGTTGTCCTGATTCTGCTGGTGCCGCTGGCCTATATGGCGGTACGCATCGTGCGCGAGTACCAGAGGCTGGTAGTGTTTCGCCTGGGCCGGGTGGTAGGGGAGCGCGGCCCCGGGGTAGTCCTGCTCATCCCCTTCATTGATCGAGCTATGAGCGTGGATCTCCGGGAGATCTACTTGGAGATACCGAAACAGACGTGCATCACCAAAGACAACGCGCCCATAGACATAGACTTCCTCATCTACTACAAAGTGACCGATCCGGTGGCCACCGTGGTCCAGGTGGGCAACTTTGCCGGTGCCTCCCAAGGCATCGCCATAACCACCCTGCGCGCCGTCATCGGAGACATCATGCTAGATGACGTGCTGGCCAAGCGGGAGGACATTAACCGGGTGCTGCGGGTCAAGCTGGACGAGGTGACCGAGCGCTGGGGGGTCAAAGTGACCAGCGTGGAGATCCGGGAGATCACTCCGCCGCGGGAGGTCCAGGCGGCGATGAACCGGCAACTGGCGGCGGAACGCGAGCGGCGCGCCATGGTCACCGAGGCCGACGGCCGGCGCGAGGCAGCCATCAAGGTGGCCGACGGCGAGCGGCAGGCTACGGTGCTACGGGCTCAAGGCGAACGCGAGGCGGCCATTCTGAAGGCGGAGGGGTTCGCTCTGGCGCTGGAGAAGGTCTTCAACGTAGCCCGTACGGTGGATCAGAAGACCATGAGCCTCCAGTATCTGGACGCGCTGACGGTGCTGGGCAACAGCCCGGCCACAAAGTTCGTCGTGCCGGTCGAGCTCACCAACCTGATTCGACCGGTGCAGGAGTACGTCCAGCGCACCTGGGGAGACAGCGAGCGGGGGGAATAGGACGCAGATGGCGCTGATCTACACTGATCAGAAGGAGATGAGGATCAGCGTAGATCAGCGTTCCATTCCTTGCTCTAGAGCGGCAACTGGACCGGTGTGCCCGTCTCGCCGGAGCGGTAGATGGCTTCCACGATCTCCAGCGCCTTGAGCCCGTCGAACCCGGTCACCGGCGGGCGCCTGCCCTCCAAGAGGGCGGTGGCGAAGCCCTCCACGATGCGATGACGGGCCGATGGTTGCGGTATGTCTATCGTCGTCCACTCTCGGGCGGGCACGTCCGAGCTGCCGTCCACGCTGTAGACCTGGATCTGCTGCCCGATCAGGACCTGCCCTTTGGTGCCGAAGACGCGGTCGCTTTCGGCGCCCATCGCGCCTCCCCGGATAGCTGAGCCCGCCTCCACCGAGCCAATGGCGCCGTTGTCGTAGCGCAAGGTAGCGAAGGCCAAGTCCTCCACCTCCACCGGAGTGGCGTAGGTGCCATACTCCCCATACGCCCTCGTCACTTCGAGGCCGGTGACGTAGCGCAGGGTATTGAAATCATGGATCAGGTTCATGATGAGGATGCCGCCGCCCGACCGGGCCTTCAGGGTGCGCCAGTCGGTGTAGACGCGACGGGTGTAGCCGCCGTGCCAGTAGTAGTCGGGCTTGTCGGCCAGGGCGGCATAGCGCACTCCGGCCACCTCCCCGATCACTCCTTCCTCGATGAGCTGCCGCACCCGAGCGCAGTTGGCGTCCACCTGAGCGATGAAGGCGATGCCGAGGGTGACGTTGTCCAGCTCGCAGTTGTGGATGATCTTCTTCGCGTCTACCACGTTGGTAGCGATGGGCTTCTCCAGGAGAATATGCTTGTTGGCCTGCGCGGCAGCTGTGGCCAGGGGAGCATGCAGGTCGTGGGGGACGGCGATGTACACGGCGTCTACCTGAGGGCTGGCCAGCACGGCCTCGAAATCGTCGGTGGCCTGGGCGCCGTAGGCCTCGGCCAGGTCCTGGGCCAGCGAGAGCTGAGTGTCCATGGTCATCACAATCTCGGCGTGAGGCGCCTCGGCCATGCCCTTGGCAGTCTGGACGGCTATCTCGCCGCAACCGACAATGGCGAACCGAACCTTATCCATGTCACGTCCTCCCAGAAGCAGCCTGACCTGTTAGCGACATGCGCAGTGGGCTGTACTAAGTCAGTATAGCCCATCGGCTGCCTTGCTGTCGCCTGGCCGCGGCGTACAATCCGGTGGCGGCTAGGCAGTGACCCGGGGGAGCGGCGCGCACGGCGCTGCAGGCCGGCCTCTGGGGGAGCGCGGCGAAATGAGAGGACGCTTCCCATGGGGCGGGAAGTGGAGGCTATAGTGAAACACGAGATCGGCATCGAGCAGCCCGACTACCTGGTCGAGGACTGGCCCGGGAAGTACCGCGTTTTCTCCTGGCTGGAGTACGTGGTCACAGTGCCCAACCCCGTCTTCATCGTAACCACCCTGAAGGCCAACGGACTGCCCAATGCCAACCTCCACTCTTGGGGCTTGCTCATCGGGGAGCAGGGCAACTACTCCTCCCTCTTGGCCCTTCTCCGTCACATTCATACTTACGACAACATCGTCCGCACGGGGGAGTGGTGCCTCAACTTCCCTTCCGTGGATCACTACCGCCAGTGCCTGGCGACGGTGCGCTGCAATGCCCTGACCGCCGACGAGATCACCACCGCCGGCTTCACCCTGGAGCCAGCCCGCACGGTGAACGCCCCGCGCATCGCCGAGGCGCTGGTGAGCCTAGAGTGCCGGCTGGAATGGGAGCACTCGCTCTACGAGGCCAGCACCTGGCACCTCTTTGCCGGCCGGGTGACCCACATCGCCATGCAGGAGAGCGCCATGGTACCCGACCCCGAAGAACGCATGCGAGCCATGAAGCTCATGTACAACATCCGCAGCACCGTTCATCCCCTGACCGGGGAGCAGTACGGACCCAATGCCTTCGGTGTGATCTGCCAGGTGGTCAGGCCGACCCACGAGGAGCGAGAGACCAGTGAGTGAGAACACGGCGGACTCCAGCGCCAAGGTAATGCTGACCGAGATGACCTGGCCCGAGGTGGGGGAGTTGGTGGGCCGTGGGGCGCTGGTGGTGCTCCCTGTGGCTTCGACCGAGCAGCACGGGCCCCATCTGCCCCTGAGCACCGACGCGGTGATCCTCAGCGAGTGCGTCAGGAGAGCCGCCGAGCGCGTGCGCCATCGCATCCCCATTGCGGTGGCACCGACGCTGCCCTTCGGCTTCTCCGAGCACCACATGGCCTTCCCCGGCACCCTGAGCCTGAGCGTGTCCGCCTTCCTGGCCGCGCTTACCGACCTGTGCCAGAGCCTCATCCGCCACGGCTTCCGCCGGGTCCTGCTGGTCAACGGCCACGGCGGCAACCGGGAGGTGGTGCAGGTGGCGGTGCGGCAGGTGATGTCGCAGCACCGGGCGGTGATCGGAGCGACCGACTACTGGGAGGTCGCCGGCCCGGCGCTGGAGGCAGCGGGAGCAGGCCAGGTGGGGCTGGTACCCGGCCACTCGGCCGGCTTCGAGACCACATGTATGCTCGCCCTGCGGCCTGACCTGGTCCACCTGGACCGGCTGCCGACCACCGATCTGTCGGTGCCTACCGCAACCGACGCTCGCAGCACGGTGAAGCCGCTGGGGGTGATGACCGCGCCCCACCGAGAGCAGCGGCCGGAGACGGGCGTGTGGGGAGATCCGACCCTGGTGCGGCCGGAGCTGGGCCCAGCTCTGGTGCAAGCCATCGTCCACTCGCTGGCAGACGTCTTCGAGGCTTTCGCCCGCACGGAGGGGCACTGAAGGCCGGATGTCGCCCTACGACCCCTCCCGCCCGGCGGCGATGGGACCCGGCATGGCCGGCAGAGCCGGCTCCGCCGCCTGCTCTCTAGCCAGCTCGCCCCGTGGGATGCGGAAGTAGGCCCAGAACAGGCCGGCGCCGGCTGCCACCAGCGCTGCCCCCATGAGGAACACCGCCCGATAGCCATGGGCGCTGGCCAGGTAGCCCCCGGCGTAGGCCACGCTGGAGGACCCGATGGCCACGCCCATCTGCTGGATCCCGGCCATGGTGCTGCGCCACTCCGGTGTGACCAGGGACTGCTGATGCACGATGACAGCCGGCCGGGCTACCGAGATCAGGGTCATCAGGCCGATGTAGCTGAAGGCGGCCGCCTGCCAGGTGGGTACCAGGGCCAGAGGCAGCAGGCTCAGGGACATTCCCAGGGCGGCCAGGGCATAGGTCTTGCCGTTGCCCAGTCGGCCGGTCAGCAGGGGCGCGGTCAGAGCGGCGGGAATGGCCAGCAGTTGCCCGGCGGCGGTGATGGTGCCGATCAGAGGCGTGGGCAGGCCCAGGAAGTCATCCATGTAGACGTTGAAGTAGATGCTGACCGACCGGTCGCCCGCCACCCGTATCATGAGAACGAGGGCCATGATGAGCATGAGCCCCAGAGGCATGGGACTGCCGGGGGACGAGGGGGCGCGGCCGCCAGTGGAGGGTTGCCGCACATCCTCAATGTCGCGGGCAGCCGTGAGGGCGATGGCCGCGGGCAGCAAGCACACCGCCCCTACCAGCAGGGCAGCACCGTAGGGCGCCGGGCTCGACAGGTCTTGGCCCAGTCGGGCGGCGAAGAGGGAAGGCAGCAGCCCGCCCACAAGGGACCCCAGGAACGCCGACCCTGGGGTGATGGCGTGATCCAGGGAGAAGGCGTGGCTGCGCGCCTCGGGCCTCGCGGCACCCATGAGGTAGGGGATCACGTTGACGGCCCGCAGAGCTCCGCCCAGGTTGGCGGTGAGGTAGGCGGAGATGAGCGCCGCGGGCACGGCAGCGGGCGGCAGCAGCCGCGTCAGGGGCAGCGCCGCGTAGCCCAAAGCAGTGAGAAGCACCCCGATCATCATCGCCTGGCGGCTGCCCCACCGCCGTCCCATGGCGCTGGCTGGCAGGCAGAAGAGAGCGCTGGCCGCCAACCCCGATCCATTGACGAGGCCCACAAACTCGGGGCCGTAGCCGAGGCGAAGCAGGAAGAGGTTGAGCAGCACGGCGTAGATACCGGCGACGCTGAACCCCTGTAGGCCGACGGCCAGCAAGACCAGGCGGACGTTGCGGCTCAGGCCGCGGAGCGCACCCACATAGCTCACGGGCAAAGGGAGACTCCATGAGCGGCGCTGGAAGCTGTGTCACCTCCACGCCGCTCCGATGTCGGAAGCAACGGCATGTTAGCCCAAGCGTAGCGGTCGGCCGCCGCCGGCGCAAGAGGCGATGCCCTCATCTCGTCGGCCACGCTTCCGGAGGTGCGAGCCAACGCGGGTGGTGTATACTCCGGGGCGCCCGCGACCTAAGGTGCACAACCAATGGCGAAAGGAGCGTCTCGGTTGCCCCTCTCAAACGCCCGTAGCGCTGCCGCTAACCGCCCGAACCGCGGCGAGCGGCGTCGCAGCTGTCCTGTCGCCGACGAGGTAGCCGGCTCGGCAGCCAAGGGGTCTACCCAGGGTTCGCCACGAGAGGAGCCGGATCCCGAGTCGAATGACCGGCCTCACGTGGACATCTTCACCGACGGTGGCGCCATCGGCAATCCGGGCCCGGGTGGATACGGCGTCATCCTCAGGTGTAGAGGCAAGGAACGCCAGATCTCCGGGGGATTCCGCCTCACTACCAACAACCGCATGGAGCTTATGGCGGCCATCGTCGGCCTCGAGGCCCTGAAGCGGCCGTCGAAGGTGACCATCCACACCGACTCGCAATACCTGGCCAACGCCATGACCAGGAACTGGGCCCGCAAGTGGCGGGCGCAGGGATGGATGCGGGGACGGGGACGGCCTGCCCTCAACCCCGACCTGTGGGAGCGCCTTCTGGAGCTGGTGGATCGGCACGAGGTCCGGTTCCACTGGATCCGTGGCCACGCCGGCCATCCCGAGAACGAGCGCGCCGACCGACTCTCAATGCAGGCAGCTAGCCGGCCGGACCTGCCGGCGGACGAAGGGTACCGGGGTGAGGAGTGATGCGTGATGCGTGATGCGTAAGTAGCGGCATGTGGGGAGACTGCGGCTACATGTCACGTATCACGTGTCACGCATCACGTATCACGCGTCACGCATCACGCGTCATCAGCGGGCAGGCACGGATGATGTCTTCGTCGTAGGTTACAGCGACCGCTTCCCCCGGCGGGACCTGGAGGAAGTCTGCATCCCACCGGCCGTGGATGAGCTTGCGCAGCAACGTGTCGTCTCCCTGCACTTGCTCGAAGGCCCAGCCGTTCCTCTCTGCCTCTTGGCGAGCGGCCTCCGCGGCTCGCTGGTCGCCGCCCACGCCCATGGCGATGAAGGCGGCCCGATTGTAGTGTTGGCGCCAGCCGCCCAACACCTCCATGAGATAGGCGGCGTTCTCCTCGCCATACTTCTCCACGTACTCCTCATAGGAACGGCGCCAGGCCGCCTCGCTGGTGGCCCCCAGGGCCACCGAGCCGTCGGAGTTCCGCTCGAAGTAGTCGGCGGTGTAGTAGTAAGTGCCCGGGTGGCCGTCGAACTCGGCGGCGTAGGCGGCCCGGGAACCCAGGTAGAGGGTGATGCAGTCGTGGGCGCGAGGTAGCACCAGAGGCAGCCTCCGCGCCATCAGCCCGGCAGTGGAATTGCTGCACAGGGCGTAGCCGAGAGCAATGGCATCGTAGCGGGACTCGTCCACGGCGTCTATGCGCTGCTGCAGCGCGCTCCGCAGCGTGTCCGGCTCGTTGTGCAGTCCCTTGTCCACCAGGTCGAAGTCCACCACGTGGGGGGAGTATGCGGCCGCCAGGTAGAGGGGGCGGGCGAGGACTTCACAGGCTATGACTCTAAGACGCATCGGGGTCGGACTCCAAAGACGAAAGGATAGTGGCCAACTGGCCTCTCAGCGCCGGCAGGTCCTCCTGTGTCACCGACCACACTACCGCCAAGTCGACATTGAGGTAGTCGTGCACGATGCGGTGCCTGGTACCGATGATGTCCGACCAAGGCACCTCTGGATGCTCAGCCTGGAACTCCCTTGACACCTGCCGGGCGGCTTCACCAATGACCTGCAACTGGTGGGCAACGGCGCTCTGTAGCATCCTGTTCTGGTAGAACAGCGCTTCAGATACGCCGGCGAGGAAGGAGTCTATCTCGCGGGCAGCGTCGAGCATGTGATGCAGATAGACGGCGTCAACTCGCTTCTTCATAGAGCACTACTTCTTCCTCTTCAACGTACGGGCGTATGTAGGGACTGAGGGCCTCCTCAGATATGAGATCCACGCGACGCCCGAGGCGCTCTCCCAGTTCCTGTTCTATCCCCGCTAGGCGAAACCCCAGAGGCTTGCGCAATGGGCGCTCGAACGTGACCAGTATGTCAATGTCGCTTCCCTCTTCTTCCTCGCCGCGGGCCACGGAGCCGAACACTGCTATGCGCCTGACCCCGTAGGGGCCCAGCAGTTCGAGCACCTCGTCCCGGATACGGTCAAAGTCGAGCATGGCCCTCCTCCATCGGTCAGACCCATTGTCGCCGGTTGGCCCTGCCCACGCCAACCGACGGACTGGCGCACCTGCGCTCGCCGACGAGCTCCGGCGAGTGCTCCCATGGACTGGAACGGGGCGGCGCTGAGGGCGTGCCGCCCGAGCTACTCCGTGGCCTCGCGCTCGCGCGCTGCCATCTCCCATCCCAGCATGGCCCGCTTGCGCAGCGGGCCGCCGCCGTAGTGCCCGAAGCGCCCCGTCTTGCGGATCACCCGGTGGCAGGGGATAAGGTAGCCCACCGGGTTGCTGCCCACGGCGTTGCCCACCGCTCGAGATGCCGTCGGGCGGCCGATCATGCCCGCCACATCCTCGTAGGAAAGCACGTGGCCGGGAGGGATGCTTAGCAGCGCCCGCCAGACCTGCACCTGGAAGTTGGTGCCCTTGACGAACAAGGCCAGAGGCACGTCGCCGGAGAAGGCCGCCTCGGCCAGCCGCCCGGTGCTTTCCGGGCTCTCCACCAGCCGGGCTCCTGGCCACGTGTGCCTGAGCTCTGCCAGAGCCGCGGACGGGTCGCCGTCATCGACGAAGTGCAGGGCGCAGATGCCCCGCTCCGTAGCGGCTAAGAGGCAGTAGCCGAAGGGAGAAGGATGCACCCCGTACTCGATCGTCAGCCCATCGCCCCGCCGCCGATATTCGCCCGGGGTCACCGCCTCCAGCGTGACGAATAGGTCGTGGAGTCGGCCCGGGCCGGATAGCCCGGCCTCGTAGGTCACCTCAAGCAGCGCCCGCGACTCCTGCAGCAGCTCCTTGGCGTACTCGAGGGTGAGGAACTGGAGGAAGCGCTTGGGGCTGATGCCGGCCCAACGACGGAACAGCCTGTGAAAGTGGTGCTCGCTCAGGTTCACGGCCGCTGCCACCTCTGCCAGGCTCGGCTGCCGGATGAAGTTGGCCTCCAGGTAGCCGATGGCCCGTTCCACCAGCCGGTAGTCATCCACTTGAGACACGATACCTCCCAAACGGCATGCTGACCGACACTGTACTAACGCGGCCGCACCAACTCAATCCGTTTCTTGCTCTCCCGTATCAGCCCAGGGAGAACTGGAAGCGGCGCTGGTAACGGCGCAGGGTGGTCACCAGGGCCCGGCCAAACAGGGCCAGCAGCACGGCGTTGCCTGCGGCGCGCATGGCGTCCCACCAGGCCGAGGTCAGCAGGTAGAAGGCCAGGTAACGCCGGAGTCCCTCGGCCAGGGTGGCCCCTGGACTCCAGTAAAGGTCCGCCTCGCCGGGAACGTTGATGAAGGGCCAGAACCACAGGTTCATGACGGCGCCGAAGATGAGGCCGGACAGGACTCCCCAGCCTATCAATACGGCCATCTCGGCCTGGGGCCGGCGCAGATGGGGCAGCCAGCCGCTGATCATACCCACCCACCCGGCACAGAGCATCTGGTAGGGCAACCAGGGCCCAATGCCGGCACCGATGAGGGCCGAGATCAGCAGGCTGAGGGAGCCCAGCAAGAAGCCGAAGGTGGACCCGTAGACGTAGCCGGTCAGGATGGGGAGCACGAAGATGGCACTGAAGCCGCCCGGGCCGGGGATGGCCCGCAGCACGGCATTCATGGCGGTTAGGACCCCTAGGACCGCCATGACCTTGGAGTTCATCTGCCGACCGGCCAGGTTGGCGGCCACGGCACCCAGGCAGAGCACCACCAGGGCTACGAAGATGACCGGGGCGTCCCCCGCGTGGGCCATGGGCCCGGCCTGGTCCGCGCCCGCTGGCGGAGCGAAGAAGGGCAGGAGCAGGGACCCGGCGCCCAGCAGGCTGGCTGCCAGCAGGATGGCGTGGTTCAGGTACCTCATGCCAGCACGTCCTCGACGGTCAGGCGCTCTCCATCGCCGAAGAGTCGACTGATCTGGGAGGCGTACCCTTCGTGGCGCAGCATCACTTCGCCCGGGCGGCCGGAGTCGAGGACACGGCCGTCCTGCAAGACGACCGTCCGGTCGGCGCAGGCGGCCACCAGCTCCACGTCGTGGGTAGCCATGAGGACCGACTTCCCCTCATCGCGGAGTTCCCGCAGTATCTGCACCAGCCGCGCCTTCTGCAGGTAGTCCAGCCCCAAGGTGGGCTCGTCCAGGAGAAGGATCTCGGGCTCGGCGACGAGGATGGCGGCCAGGGCGACCCGCTGCCGTTCCCCCTGGCTCAGGTCGCGGGGGTAGGTGTCGGCGTATTCGGCCAGGCCGAGCCGCTCCAACAGCGCCATGGGGTCGCGCGCCGGTAGGCCATGGCTGCGACGGGTGAACTCCAGCTCCGCCCGTACCGTGTCCTGGAAGAGAAGGCTGCCGGGGCTCTGGGGCACGAACCCGACTCGGCGGATGACCTGGTGCAGGCCCAGGCCGGCCACGCTGGCGCCATCGAGCAGGGCTTCTCCCTTCTCGGGCTTGAGCAGCCCCACCAGGACCTTTAGCAGGGTGGTCTTGCCGGCGCCGTTGTGGCCTTGCAGGGCCAGGATCTCTCCCTGCCGCAGCTCTAGGTCTACGCCCCGGAGCGCAGTGGCCTCGGGATAACTGTACCAGACGCCGTGCATGGCCAAGCGTACCTCACCGGGAGCCGGATGGGCGCGATGGCCGTTGTTCGAAGGAGGGAGGTCGCGGGCGAAGGGCCGCGCCTCATCCACCGTGAGAGGGAGAGGAGTCCACCTAAGGTGGCGCCCCAACGCCGCGACGGGCGGGGCCAGGGGCACCTGGGGCAGCACCTGGCGTGGACTGCCTACGGTGAGGGGGCCGCCGGGCCCGGAGCAGTAGACGATGCGGTCGGCGTAGGGGACCACCCGCTCTAGCCGGTGCTCGGAGAGGAGGACTGTAAGGCCCTGTTCCCGGTTCAGGCGTACCAGGGTGGACAGCAACTCATCCGCTGCCATGGGATCCAGCTGAGAGGTAGGTTCGTCCAGCACCAGCAGCCGGGGGCGCAGGGCCAGGGCGGCGGCTACCGCTACCCTCTGCCGCTGCCCGCCGGAGAGAGTGCTGAGCCGGCGCCCCAGGAGGGCCTCGATACCCAGCTGGCGACTGACCTCTCGCACTCGCTCCACCATCTCGGCTCTGGGGTATCCGCGGGCCTCCATGGAGAAGGCGAGCTCTCCCTCCACGTCATCCACAATGAACTGCGCCTCCGGGTCCTGGAAGACGAACCCCACCAGGTCGCTCATACCTCGCGGCCCGAGGACCACCGGCTCCCGCCCGAAGACGCTCACCCTTCCGGAGAAGACGCCGCCATAGAAGTGGGGGACCAGTCCGTTGAGGCAACGTAGCAGGGTGGACTTGCCGCCGCCGCTGGGGCCCATCACCAGCGCTAACTCCCCCTCCCCCAGGTCCAAGTCCACCCGTTCCAACGCCGAGCGGTCGGCATCGGGATAGCGGTAGGTCACCTGGCGCAGGTTAACGGGGCTGCCTCTGCTATGCCCCACCACTCCTGAAGCAGGCGCAAGCGCACACGGCGAAGCCGTGTCTCGCAGCCCTGCCCCTACTGCGTGTTCGCAGGCAGGCGGGCTGTCGAAGGGGCGGCCCTGCGTAGCCGCCTTCCCCCGGTCACGACTCGGCACGCACCACCTCCGGCGCAGACGAGCGGGCCGACATCGCTGCCGGCGCCCCCAGCAGCAGCAGTGCCATCCCGAGCAGCGGATCGAACGACGGCAGCAGGTCGCCCGGGGGATAGGGGTAGTAGACCAGCCCGGTGGCACTCCAGCGGTTCGCCGTGAGCAGAGCCAGGAACGAGACTGCTGCCAGAAGGGCCACTATCCGGCTCGGCCAATCCCAGCGCCATACCCGGTAGTAGGAGCGGTGCACCCTGCGCCCCTGGTACCAGAGGATAGCCGCGATGCCCCCTCCGGCTGCCAACGAGAGCGCGTCTCCCAGCGAGCGGGCGTCGGGGTAGTAGGCCCGGACGAAGAGCCCGCCAGTGAGGGACAGCAGCCCGATGAGAAGCCCGATCTGGAGAAGAGCGTTACGTCCGGGGGCCAGGGGCCGAATGCCGCTACCGTAGCCTCGAGCCTCCATCGCCTCGGCCAGCTGGATGGACCGCTCCAGGGCGCTGGCCAGCAGGGGCGCGATCAGAGGAAGTAGGTCGCGCAGGCCGCGAAAGCGGTGCCCGCGCAGCGTCTGGGCCTGGCGGATGTCCTCGAAGGTCGCGGTCATCACCGGGACAAAGGTGACGGCGATGGAGGCGATCATGCCTGCGTGGTAGAAGGCGGAAGGGACGAGCCGGAGAAGCTCGTGCTGCTCCACAGCAGTGTTGAAGGCGGCGAAGGTGGTGAGTAACAGCACCAGCGCCAGCCCGTTGAGGAAGCCGAAAAGCACCCCCTCGGCGGTCACCGGCCCTCCGATGACGGGCCAGTTGCGGGGGAGGGTGAAGAGGACGTAGCGTCCAATGTGAGAGGACAGGGCATTGAAGGGTATGGTGATGCCCCACACCCACAGCCCCAGCTTGAGGATGCTGCCCCAGCGGGCGCGAGGGTTGTAGCGTCGGGCGGCGGAGTAAGTGAGCCAGACGACCAGTAGTAGTAGCGACAGATAGAGGGGGTTACGCGTCCCCAGAGCGGCGGCAGCCGCTGCCACCACCCAAAAGGTCAAGGCCACCGGATGGAACACGGCTCTATCTCCTCGCCCAGGCCAGGGCGCCCAGAAGCCCCAGGGGCAGTAACAGCAGAACCGCCGACGGGCAGGCCAGGCCGGTACCCACGGCCGGCTCCGCGGTAGGAGAGACGGTGCGTTCCGGGCTGGCCTCGGAAGGAGGGGCCGGGGCGACGGTGGCCGTGGCGGCCTCGCTAGGCTGTGCCGCCGTGGCAGTGGCGGTCACCGCCGCCGTTGGAACTGCACTGGCAGAGGGAGCACAGGCCGCATCGGCAGGGGTGGCTGGGAGCGTCGTTCCGTCGCCCCATACCCAGGCGTCCACGTCGCCATCGCTCACCTGGCGCAGGCCGGGCCCCAGCGGGGAGTAGATCCAGGCGGCGTCTTTCCAGTAGAAGTAGGTCCAATAGGTGCAGGGAGTGCCCAGGCACTGGCAGAAGCAGTGCTGGCGGCCGGGCTCGCAGCCGACCTCCCCGATCTGGCAAATCTGAGTGCCCATCCCTGCTGTAGCCATGCCCACCGGCAGCCCGCTGAGCTGAAGCAGCTCGGTTCCGGTGACGCTCTCCCGAGGCAAGGTGAGGCAGAAGACGTCGGCCCGCCCGTCCCCGTACTCCACGATCAGACCGGCGCTGCCGAACGAGGGCGTCTGAGCTAGCGCCGGGGAGCCGGGTGAGAGCGTCGCCAGGACGAGCAGCAGCGCGACCAACATTAGGCGGAGCACGTCCGCCCCGCGGCGTGCTCCTGCCTGGCTGCACGAGTTCGTCCCAGCCAGGCCCGCTGCCGTAGGGGCGAACCCTGTGTTCATCCGCTCGGTGCACAGGCGAACACAAGGTTCGCCCCTACGATTGTTGCGCGCCCAGCACGTCCTGGGCAGGGCGCTCGACTGACTCATGGTCCCGTCCTCTGGTTCCCCTCGTTCGGCCGGATGGATGGTAGCCTCAGCGCTGGCCCAGTCGCCGGCGCAGGAGGTAGCCTCCGCCGGCGAGAAGCGCCCCGGTGACCATGAGGATCTGCCCCCACGGGGTGGAGGGCAGGACGCCGCCCGTGGTGGGGACGACGGGAGCCGGGGTGGTAGCGGGCTCGAGAGGGGCCGCCGTCTCGGTGGGGACGGGCGTGGCTTCCATGGCGGCCACGGGCGGTTCCGCCCCGACCGGGGTCACGGCGATGGGATAGGGCCGTCCGAGCAACGCCGGTACGGCCTGAGCGGTGGCCAGGAGGTTGTTGTCCGGGAAGGCTGCCTGCCAAGCGAAGGCGCCGCTTTGGTTCTGCAGCGCTGCCAGCGCGTCCCGGGGCCCGTTGCCCTCGCTGCTGACCCAGTCGGCCAGGTCCTCGCCCACCGCCACCAGCGCCTGTAGGACGACGGCGGTGGAGTTGGCGTCGGTGTCGGTGCCGTAGGGCGAGGGCTTCTGATAGCAGAAGCCGCCATCCTCGTTCTGGAGGCCGCGCAGGTACTCCAGAGCTGAGGTGACCGCCAGTTCATCGGAGGCGACGCCGGCGGCCACTAGCGCCTGCAGCGCCAGGGCGGTGGTGTTGCTGTCGGTATCGGCCTCGTCGGGGGAGGCGTTCCAGGCCCAACCGCCGTTGGGGGCCTGCCGGGCGACCAGCCAGTCCACCGCTGCAGAAGGTACCTCCTGTCCGGCCGAAGTCAGAGCCAGCATGGCGTAGAGGTGGTCGGTGAGGATGGCCTCCGGGCCGCCGAACTTGCCCTCGGCGTCCAGGCTGTCCCCGATAACGCCGATGAGATCGACGCCATCCACGTCGGAGGCATCGCGGCCAGCGGCGGTGAAGGCGAGAGCCACCTTCGCCTGAGCGCCCACGGTAGTGGCCTGGTCCACATTGGCGGCCAGGAAGTCGAGCGGGCTGTTGCCCCCAACTGCCACGGAAGTCAGGTCCTCGCCCGCAGCAGCCAGGGCGTAGACTACCTCGGCGGTCTCAGAAAGGGTGCTCTGCTCCATGCCGAAGCCGCCGTCCGGACGTTGCTGGGCTTTGAGCCAGTTGACGGCCTCAGGGGCACTGGCGTGTGCCGGAAGGACTGAGAACAGGAGAAGGGACACGAGCAGCACGAGTGACAGCAAAGGGCGACCTCTCACAGCGTACCTCCTCAGCGATATACCTGCGGCTCCGCGATCGGCGCGAAGTTGGGGCTACACACCACCTGACCCCGACGGGAGGTCGGGGTCAGCGGGCATCGAGAGGAGGATTCAGGCGCTGGATGAGCGTCGCCGTCCTGCTCGTGCTTCCGCCCCCTGTCCACGCAGGTGCTGAAAGCAGGGCGATGGCGGGTGTTCTGGCTCCCCCGACATCGGGGTTACAGTTGCGGGACAGCGCCGGACTTTCACCGGTCTTTCCCCATTAAGCCTTGGCGTCCGGGCTTCAGGACACCATCGCCTGCGTATTCAACTGGGGCCGATTATAGGGTGGCGAGGTGGCAGTGTCAATCTGTGGAGGAGCGCGGGGCGCGCGAAGCCTGCCCCTGCGCCAGGCTCTGAGCTTGTCAAAAGGGCACTCGCCGACACGGCCGGGCTGTGCCTGGCCCTGAGGGACTGCGGCTGGGCTGCTGGGCGCGAAGGATGGTCCCAGAGCGCCCTTCAGCGCGCGGCTGAGCAGTGACGCACTCTGCGGCAACGTCTGCCGCTGCTCACACTATGCAACTGCGGCCTGGCGGGGTAGAATCGCGCTACCTGCCACAAAAGGTGTCCGCGCCGGCCAGAGGCGACGGTCCTGCCTGGACCACCCACGTCCGCGCGGCCTAGAGAGCTGCAAGAGGAGACCATGGCCACCAGACGCAGGCGCAAGCCCAACATCGTGCTATTCGGGATTGACTCACTCCGGGCCGATCACATGTCGTGCTATGGCTACCACCGCCTCACCACTCCTCACATTGACCGGTTCGCCCGGGGAGGTGCCCTCTTCGAGCGCACCTACAGCGCCCACATACCCACCACCAGCGCCTACGCCAATATGTTCACCGGACGGGACGCGTTCGGCACCCAGGTGGTAGCACTGCGCCACAAAGGTGCTATGCGTTCCGAGGCCAGGACGCTGGCCCAGATCTGCAAGGAAGCCGGCTACAACACCACTTCGGTCGGGTTCAAGGGCAACCCGGCCTCCCGCGACTTCGACAAGTACATCGAATTCGCCGGTTGGGGGAGTTGGGAGGAGGGTCGCAGCCCCAAAGCTCAGAACCTCAACGAAGTGACCGTGCCCGAGCTAGAACGGCTGGCCCGGGCCCGTAAGCCCTTCTTTCTCTTCCTGCGGCACATGGATCCACACGCGCCCTACCTGCCGCCCGAGCCCTACGAGCGCATGTTCTACCACGGCAACGAGACCGACCCGGCCAACAAGTCCATGGAGCCGGTGATGTCCTTCAAGCCCTTCCGCGACTTCTTCGCCTCCTGGATGCCGCCTGGCATCACCGACAAGGACTACGTCATCGCCCAGTACGACGGCGCCGTGGCCTACATGGACGCCTGCATGCAGACGCTCTTCACCCAGTTGGAGACGCTGGGCATCCTGGACGATACCATCGTGGTCATCAACTCCGACCACGGAGAGACCCTCTACGACCACGAGTGCTACTTCGATCACCATGGGCTCTACGATCCCACTCTCCACGTACCCCTCATCATCCGCTACCCGGCCAAGGTGCCGGCGGGCGTGAGAGTGGGAGGGTACAACCAGCACAAGGACCTGCTGCCCACCATACTGGAGCTGGCCGAGATAGACCCGGGCGACTACCAGATGGACGGACGAAGCCTGATGCAGTTGGTGCGCGGCGAGGAACCCTCCTTCGAGAGCGAGATCTACCTCACCGAATGCACCTGGATGCGCAAGCACGGTTGGCGCACCCCGGAGTGGAAGCTCATCGAGGCCCTGGAGCCGGACTTCCACTTCAAGCCACCGGTGGAGCTGTACAACCTGATCCAGGACCCCGAGGAGAACGAGAACCTGGCCGACAGCGAGCCAGAGGTGGTGGAATACCTGCGCGCACGCATGCAGGCGCATATCGCCCGGCGAGAGGAGGAAACGGGACTGCCTAATCCCATCCATCACCAGGGCGACTGGCATGGGCATGAGGGCGTGGGAGCCTTCAAGACGTCGGAGCAGGCCTACGAGACGCTGTACATCGGCGGCGTCCGCCAGGCGATCAAGCTCCAGGCCGAGGCTCGGAAGTAGGGAGGGATTCACCGCAGAGGCCGCAGAGAACGCCGAGAAGACGCAGAGAGAGAAGGAGGGGAGGAGCAGAAGGCGACGGCTCAGACTCCGGAGAGGTGAGATACCGTGCCGGTCTTCGGACTGTGTTCAGTCCAGCCGTCTTCCATCCTGTTGTCTTCCCTGCGCTCTCGGCGGTCTCTGCGGTTAGATCTGGTTCGATCTGGGAGGGAGAAGTGGCTTTGAACGTGGCTATCGTAGGCATGGGGAACATCGGCAACATCCATGCCGGAGTGTACCAGAAGCACCCCGAGACCGATATCGTCGCCGTGTGCGACATCATCAAAGACAGGGCCGATCGGGCCGCAGAGAAGTACGGCGCTCGCGCCTTCTACTCCGTGGACGACATGCTGGCCAGCGGGCTAAGGATAGACATCGCTAGCGTCACCACCGCGGGCAAGGAGAACGGCGGCGATCACTACCGGCCCACCATGCAGCTGTTGGGCGCCGGCATCCCCGTCCTGGGGGAGAAGCCTATCTCCAATGACCTGGACGAGGCCCGCCAGATGGTGGCCTTGGCCAAGGAGAAAGGCTTGCGCTACGGCATTAACCTCAACCACCGCTTTACTCCCGCCGCCCTCATGGCCAAGCAGTGGGTAGATGAGGGCCGGCTGGGTGAAGTCAACATAATCAACATGAAGATGTGGATCAACAACCCGAACGAGACCTCGCCCTGGTTCCACATCCGCGCTCTGCACCCGCATTCGCTGGACGTAATGCGTTACTTCGGTGGCGACGTGGAGAGGGTGCAGGCCTTCTTCAAGCGCGGTCCGCGCCAGGACGGTCCGGATGGGCGCCGCGTCTGCTGGTCCAACGTGCAGGTGAACCTGCTTTTTCGAAACGGCATCATCGGCCACCTGACTGGCTCCTACGACGCCGGGGGGTCGTACGGGCTGGAGACATTGGAGGTGGTGGGTTCCGAGGCGCGCTTCGTGCTTCTGGACGCATGCGAGCACCTAACCTTCTACCCCCGCTTCTCCCGGGAGACGGTCACCTACGACTACGTGGGCGGCATGATGAGCTTCAGTGAGACCTTCGCCAGCCGCATCGGCCGCTGGATCGAGCAGAACCTGGAAGGCGCTCGGCCGGAGGAGATAGACGCTTCGGGCGAGGACGCCCTCAAGGTGCAGACCATCATCGAGGCCATCATCGAGTCCTGGGAGAAGGGGACGGTCGTCACACTGGCGTGATGCGTGACGAGTGATACGTGATACGTGATACGTGATGCGTGATACGTGATGAGTCTCAGGATCTGAGTGTCACTCGTCACGCATCACTCGTCACGTATCACGCATCACGCATCACGCATCACGTATCACTCACCACTCGTCCGGTACATTCTTGCGATGGATATGTCGTCATGAGCCTCATCACCATCATCGGTCGTGGCCACGGGGGGACCCGGGCCATGTCGCATACGCTTGCCGCCAGCGGCGTCTTCATGGGGACGCCGCAGAACCGCTCCGGAGACCTTCTGCCCCCTTGGGACATGTACGAGGCTTGCCGGGTGATGTCTCGCTACGTCCGGTGGAAGGGCGGCTTGGAGTGGGACTGGAGCGCCCTGACGGAGATGCAGATCCCGGAGGAGTTCACGGGCCTGATCCGGTCCTACCTGCGTTCGGTGCTGGCCAGCGATGCCCGGCACAGGGGGTGGAAGATCCCCGAGACCACCCTGGTATTCCCGTGGATCGTGCGGATGTTCCCGGAGGCCAAGTACATACACTGGGTGCGCGACCCGCGGGACAGCATCCTGGGTGCTCACGTCACCGACGATCTGCGCCGCTTTGGAGTCGAGTATCCGGAGACGGATGACATTCGCCGGCGCCGGGCCATCTCCTGGAAGTATCAGGACGATCTAGTCAGGGCGACGCCAAAGCCGGAGAACTGGCTTAGCGTGCGGTTCGAGGACTTCGTACTGCGGCAGGACGAGACCCTGCAGCGGCTGAGCGACTACCTGGGCATCAAGCTAGCCAAGATTCGGGTGCTTCCGGAGGCCGTAGGACGGTGGCGCTCGGGCACGGGCGTGCACAGGTTCGACTTCTTGGAGCCGGCTATGAGGGAGTACGGCTACGTCTGATACCCGGACCGGCCACAGAGCCACGGAGTAGGGGATAGGTGATAGGTTATAGGGGATAGGGAACGCGCTCCTGGCGTTTCCACCCTGGGACCGGCAACCTGTTCCCTATTCCCTACTCCGTGTCTGCGTGGCTCTGTGGCAGACTGAACCCACGTACTACGGATTCGCTGGGAGAGAGAACCATGCTGCGAGTCGGCGTCATCGGGCTGGGGCCCATCGGCAACCGCCATGCCCGCATATACCGAGAGGATCCGCTAGCCGAACTGGTGGCGGTGTGCGACATAGACCGCCAGCGCGCCGACCAGGCCGCGGTCACCCACGGCGTGCCTGCCTACTACGACGCCGAGGACATGCTGGCCAAGGCCAAGCCTGACTTGGTGAGTGTCGCCACCGGCGGCCACGAGTACGGCAGCGACCACTACCTGCCCACCATGCAGGCTTTGGACGCCGGATGTCACGTGCTGGTGGAGAAGCCCATCTGCAATGAGATTCCGCCGGCCGAGGAGATGGTGGCCAAGGCGAGGGAGAAGGGACTGTGCCTGGGCGTGAACCTTAACCACCGCTTCACTCCGGCCGCCCTCCTGGCCAAGCAGTGGCAGGACGAGGGCCGGCTGGGTCACCTGCTCTTCGTCAACATGAGCATGTGGATCATGAACCCGCGGGAGAGCTCACCCTGGTTCCAGATCAAGGCCCTGCACCCGCATACGGTGGACATCATGCGCTACTACTGCGGCGACGTGGAGGCGGTGCAGTGTTTCGCCACCAAGGCTCCCGGACGCCAGATCTGGTCCACGGCCCACTTCAGCCTGCGCTTCAAGAACGGCGTAGTCGGCGGCCTGACTGGCTCCTACGACATCGAGCGCGGCCATCCCATGGAGCGCTGCGAGGTAGCCGGCACCAGGGGTCGCTTCGTTATCGAGGACATGTTCCACGAGGTGACTCTGTACCCGGCGGGCGACCTGGTCAAGCGGGTCTACACTAACCCCATCTTCGGGGGCATGCGGGACTTCGAGGACACCTTCATCAACCGCATCCACCGCTTCCTGGAACAGGTATCCGAGGGGGTGGCCCCCGAGGACATAGACGGCTCTGGTGCCGACGGCCTGGCGGCGCAGAAGGTGTTGGCCGCGGCAATAGAGTCTATCCAGACAGAATCAGTGGTCTACGTGAAGTAATCCGGCGGGGCCGCGCCAGCGCGGTCCCGGCGTGGTCCTCGTTCGTTGCGCTGGTGCCCGGAGAAGTTGGCTTTTCTGACGGAGGAAGCAGCCATGTCTGAAACGAAGGCCAATAGGAGGAGAGCGGCGAAAGCCGACAGCGAGGCGGCAGTTCTGGAGAAGATTGCCGCCATGCCGGCGCCCTACCGCGAGATGGGAGAGCGCCTTCATGCTCTCATCCGTCGGACGGCGCCGGAGCTCGAGCCGAGGTTGTGGTATGGCATGCCGGCGTACGCAAAGGACGGAAGGGTCATCTGCTTCTTCCGCGCCGACACCTACATGACGTTCGGGCTCGCTGAGAAGGCGAACCTCGCCCCCGAGGAAGGCGCGTCGGACCTTCTCATCGAATCTGCCTGGTTCTTCACCGCGCTCGACGAGGCTACCGAGGCCAAGCTCGCCGACATCGTCCGGAGGGCGGCGGCCTAAGGGCGCCAGGTGACGCACGGCTAAGCGGCACGGCAGGTCATTGCCGCCACTGCGTCCACACGGACCGGCCCTGAGGCTGGCGGGTGTAGGAGCTGCCTGGGCTCACCGGCCTGGCCCATGCTACAATGTACCCACATATGAGCACACAACAGGGCGGGCGATACGAGTCGTCAGCATCGCCGATCTGTGAGGAGGCTGTACGGTGGAGTCTGTGGGCGTCAGAGAGCTCAAGCAGCGGGCGAGTGAGATCATCCGTCTTGTGCGAGAACAGAAGCAGGAGGTCGAGATCACCTATCGCGGAGAGACGGTGGCTCGAATCGTTCCCGTGTTCGGCCGGGACGCTGAAGAGCGGGACCGGGACGCCTGGGAGGAGCTACGCCGGATCGGGAAGGAGATCAGCCGGCAGTGGCCAAAGGGCGTGTCGGCTGTCGAGGCTATCCGCGAGGACCGCGGTGCGCTCTGATGGTGGTGGACGCATGCGTCTGGATCAGCCTTCACCTGGCCCACGATAGGTATCATCAGGCGACCGACCGGTGGTTCCGCCGCGTGGAACGTCAGCGGACGCCAATGGTCGCGCCGGTGATCCTGCTGGCGGAGGTCTCTGGGGCCGTCAGCCGTCGGACAGGTGACAGTCCCGGGGCCCAGGCCTTAGTCCAGGCAATGTCTCGCCTCAGCACCTTGAGCCTACTGCCGGTAGACCGCGAGCTCGGCGACATCGCCGCCCGTCTGGCTGCCGATCTCAGGCTGCGCGGCGCCGACGCCTGCTACGTCGCCGTGGCGCAGACGCTGGACCTACCCTTGGTAACTTGGGACGAGGAGCTACGGGAACGGGCTCAGCGGGTGGTCGCTGCAGTGGAGCCGGAGTGACCAGCCGGGCCGCGCACTCCGCCGCACAGAGCCATCCTCTGGGTGAGCCTTCTCTGGTGTCTCGGCGCTCTCTGGGGTCTCATCGGTGCGCCTCAACCTGCAACGTAGGAGCATAGCATGAAACTGGGAGCCAACTCGGTCCTCTTCGGCGGCTACGACATGGAGACCGCCTTCAAGTACGTCGCCTTGTGCGGCTACGACGGCATCGAGATCTCCGCCATCGAGGGTATGAGCCAACACCTGGTGCTGGACCACTGGCGGGAGATCGCCCCCGAGATCAGGCGCCTGTCACAGGAGTACGGCCTGGAACTGCTCGCCATGGAGCAACCCTCCCGGGACCCCCAGCGGATGGAGACCGCCTTCCAGGCGGCGGTTGAGTTGGGCATCCCCATCGTCAACTGTGGCCCCGGGGGCAGGGCCGGCGATGAGGAGAGCGTCAAGGAGGTAATCGAGTCCCTGAACATGCTCTCCCGCATGGCCGAGAGGTACGGCGTCACTCTCTGCGTCAAGGCCCACGTGGGCGCCGCCATCCATGACACTCCCAGCACGCTTCGTGCCATGCAGGTCATTGACTCCCCCGCCTTCGGCATAGACATGGACCCCTCGCATATCTACCGCGCCGGCGAGAATCCGGTGGAGGCCATCGCTGCGGTGATCTCGCGGGTGAAGCACGTTCACATCCGGGACTGCAAGGGCCGCCAGCAGAGCCCGGGCAAGCCCGAGATGCAGACGAACGGCCGGGGGGACATAGACCTGGTAGGTTACATCCGGGTCCTGCACGAGAACGGCTATAACGGCCCGCTCGACTTAGAGATCATTGGGGCAAAGGATTACCCGCTGGACCGGTGCATCATCATCGCTGCCGAGTCGCGCGGTCACATGCAAGCCTGTCTGCAGGCGGTGGGGGCGCGCTAGGCGACGAGGGGCCGGCAGCGCGTCTTGCAGCCCTCTTGACGAAGATCGGGGTCTTGGAGTAACCTGGGCCCTGTGTTAGCAGGCATCAGCAGTCAGCGTTAGGAGGTTAGTCATGGCTGAATTGGTTCCCCGCAGAGAAGACGAAGGCCGGGAGATGACACTGCGCGACGCCATTGACCGTCTCTTCGAAGAGAGCATCGTGAGGCCCTGGGCCAGCCTGACCGGCATGGGCCGTGGCATGTCGGTGGACGTGTATGACCAGGACGACCACATCATGGTAGAGGCCACCCTGCCCGGCGTGAAGCCGGAGGACGTGGACATCCGGGTCGAGGGCAACATGCTCACCATCAAGGCGGAGAAAAAGCAGGAGAAAGACATCTCCGAGGACCGTTACACCTACAGAGAGCGGTCCTATGGCATGATGCAGCGCAGCCTCATCCTCCCCAGCGCCGTGAAGGCTGAAGGCGCCGAAGCGAAGATGGAGAACGGCGAGCTCAAGCTCAGCCTGCCCAAGGCCGAGGAGGCACGGGCGCGCCGCATTCAGGTAAAGGCCGCGAGCTAGAGAGCTCGTCTGGTTCCCCGAGATCATTAGCTGCTAGGAGTTAGGACGATGAGATCGCTAACGCGATGGGATCCGCTAGCGGAGGCGGTGAGCCTGCGGCAGATGATGGACCGCCTCTTCGAAGACAGCTTCGTGCGCCCCTCCACCTGGAGAGGGGACACCGGTAGGGCTCTGCGTCCCCCTCTGGACATCTACAGCACCGATGAGGACATCGTCATCCTCATGAGCGTGCCCGGCGTCAAGCCCGAGGATGTAGATGTCACCGTGGAGGGCGACACCGTCACCATCCGGGGCGAGATCAAGCCCCCCATCGAGAACGTGGATTACGTGGTGCAGGAGCGGGCTACCGGCCCCTTCCGCCGGGTAGTCACCCTGAACGTGCCGGTGGAGGCGGACAAGGCAGAGGCCTCCTTCAAGGACGGGGTCCTCACCCTCACCCTGCCCAAGGCGGCGGAGATCAAGCCACGTAGCATCAAGGTGCAGAGTGGCGGAAAGTGATGCGTGACGCGGGATGCGTGATAGGTGAGGAACGAGGAGCGGGGCGTGATGTGTGTGCCACATCACGCCCCGCTCGCGTCACGTATCACGAATCACGCGTCACGTATCACGCATCACGAATCACGTACTACCGCAGTGCGTAGGTGACCTGAATCCTGGTGCTGTACTCCAGTTCGCCGGGAGCAATGGCGCCGCCGCCACCCATAGCTGCTCTTTCCAAGGCGACGCCGTAGCTGGCAGCGTAAGGAGCGGTGCCACCTACTACCTCGCTGATGCTCAGCACCTCGCCGACCTCCACCTCGGCCAGGCCGGCCAACTCCTCAGCCCGGGCCCGTGCGTCGGCCATCGCCTCCGCTCGAGCTTCGGCCTCAGCCTCGCTCCAGTCCTCGAGGGTGAAACTGATGCCGTAGATCTGGTTGGCGCCCGCCGCTACCGCTGCGTCCAGGACTTCGCCCACTGCCTCCAGATCGCGTACCTTCACCAGAACCATGTTCGACACCCGGTAGACCGGCTCCGGCTCCACGTCCGGTGCCCGATACCCTTCATCGAGGTAGATGTTGTAGCTGGTAGTCTGGATGTCCTTCTCCTCGATGCCGGCCGCCAGGAGCGCCTCCATGATGGCGTCCATGATCGCGGTGTTCTCGGACATGGCCTCGTCCACCTTGGCCGCCTTGGTCTGCACCCCCAAATTCAGGGTGGCGATGTCGGGCTCGACGTTCGTCTTGCCTTGCCCCACCACGGTAATGAACCGGGTTGCGCTGGGAGCTGCGGTGTCCTGGGCCTGGGCCGCGGTGCCCACACTCAGGCTGCTGCCGGCCAGCACCAGTGCGATCACTAGCAGGCTGGTGATGGCGGTGGCCGCGAACGCTCGTCCTTTGCTCATGGTTGCCTCCATGCTTGTGTAGTCTCGACCAGGGAGCTATCCCGGGGTCGGCGTCTGCCCCCACGGGCGAGCTGCACCACTTAGACGCATCGGCCTCGCCAAAGGTTCCCGGCCCCGGCTCCAGCCTCGCCTTAACCGCGGCGCCACTGCCTGCGGGTCAGGGGCAGCAGCACGGCCAGGAAGACCACCCACCCCAGCGCCAGAGCGCCGGGCAGGCCCAGGCCGTATTGGGTCAGCCGGATCACCACCAGCATGGGGATCATCGCCAGCATCCAGGTGGGGATCTGTCGTCCCATGGTCCAGAGCGAGTGGCGCGCCTCGTAGGCGCCCACCACCCCCACCATAGGGAAGAGGGTCATGAACCCCTGGAGGTACTCCTTGACGATCACCAGGGCCACGATCACGGAAGCCACCACGGGCAGCTTGATCCACACCGGCAGCGTAGTGCGGTGGGCTCTCTCGTCGCGGTGGCTGATGCGCAGGTAGAGCGTCGCGGCAAGAGCCAGGCTCAGCGCCACGGCGGCCCAGAACGCACCGTCGCTGGCCGGGACGATCGGCGCCATTAACCAGCCGGCGGCGGTGTAGCTCAGGGCGGAGAGGAGGATGGCGGCCACGATAGGCAGCCGCAGGCGATCGTGCAGCAGTCGCACTCCCTGGATGTAGCCGAAGAGGAGTAACAGTCCCAGCACGTTGGTGGCGTCCACGGGGCGGCCCAGAGCCAGGGTGGCGATGGTGAAGGGAAAGGGCAACACGTAGGCCAGGGCCTTGAGCCGTGGCTGGGGGAGGTATGCCAGCGCCGTCGCCTGTACCGACACAGCGACGATCAGCACGGCGTCCCAGGCGCCGAAGTGGAAGGGCATTCACTCTCCTGCAGAGACCTCTGGAATATCGGCCAAGGGGGTGGAGACAGGAACCGGGGGCCAAGAGCCTGAAGGCAGCGCTCTACTAGTTGCACCCGGCTGCCACCCTCTCCTCTCCCCGAAGCGTCTCCGTTCTGTCTCCTATCCCACCGCGGCGAGCGCCCGCTGGCAGGCGGCCACTATGTCGGCCACGCTCATGCCCCAGCGGTCCAGCAGTCCTTCGTAGGGGCCGGTCTCGGTGAACGTGTCGTGGATGCCCACCATCTGCAGCGGCGTGGGCCGGTGCGCTGATAGGAACTCGGCCACCGCGCCGCCCAGCCCCCCGATCACGGTATGCTCCTCCACCGTGACCACCGCCCCCGCCTCGGCCACCTGGAGCAGCAGCTCTTCGTCTAGTGGCTTGAGCGTGGGAAGGTTCACCACCGTAGCCGAGATCCCCCGCGACGCCAGCTCCTCTGCCGCCCGCAGGCAGCGGGACAGGAGCACCCCGCAGTTGACGATGGCCACGTCCCTGCCCTCCCGCAGAACCGCGCCCTTGCCCACCTGGAACCGGTAGCCCTCCGGCATGAGGTCGGGCACGTCGGCCCGGCTAAGGCGCAGGTACACCGGCCCGTCCAGCTCGGCCACCACCGGCACGCAGGCGGCGGCCTCGATGCCGTCGGCGGGAACGATCACTGTCAGGTTGGGCAGGGCTCGCATGACCGCCAGGTCGCAGATGGAGTGATGGGTGGGGCCATCTTTGCTGTCGGACAGCCCGCCGTAGGCTCCCACCAGCTTGACGTTGGTGCGGGCGTAGGCCACGCAGGTGCGGACTTGTTCGGCGGCCCGCAGAGCCAGCAGGAAGGCGAAGGTGTGAGCGAAGGGGATCATGCCCCCGAGGGCCAGGCCAGCGGCCACGTCCACCATGGCCGCCTCAGTGATGCCCACGTTGTAGAAGCGGTCGGGGAAGCGATCCCCGAAGTAGCGGCTGCGGGTGGAGGCGGACACGTCGGCGTCCAGCGCCACCACTCGCTCGTTCTGGGCTCCGTACTCGGCCAGGGCTCGGCCGTAGGTGTCGCGCATCTCAGGCATTGAGTTCCTCCAAAGCGCAGGCCAGCTCTTCCGCGCTGGGCACCCGCCCGTGCCAGGCCGACTTGCCCTCCATGAAGCTGCATCCCCTGCCCTTAGTGGTGTGAGCGACGATCATGGTGGGGCGGTCGTGGATGTTGGCGGCCAGGTCCAGCGCCTCCAGGATCTGGCGGACGTTGTGGCCGTCAATCTCCACCGTGGCCCAGCCGAAGGCGCGCCACTTGTCCACCAGGGGCTCGAGGGGCAGGATCTCGTGCACTGGCCCGTCCAGCTGAACGTCGTTCTGGTCTAGGATGCAGGTGAGGTGGCTCAGGCCGTACTTAGCGGCGATGAGGGCCCCCTCCCAGACGACGCCCGCCTGCACCTCGCCGTCGCCCAGTAGCACGTAGGTGCGCCAGGTCTGGCCGGCACGCCGCGCGGCCAGCGCCAGCCCGGCGCCGATGGCGACGCCGTGGCCCAAGGCCCCGGAGGTCATCTCCACCCCCGGAGTCTTGAGCCGGTCGGGGTGCCCCTGCAGCCGGGAGTCCAGCTGGCGCAGGGTGCACAGCTCCTCCACCGGGAAGAAGCCGCGCCGGGCCAGGGCAGCGTAGAGGGTGGGGGCGGCGTGGCCCTTGGAGAGGATGAAGCGGTCGCGCTCGGGGCAGTCCGGCCTGTTGGGGTCCAGGCGCAGGCGCTGGAAGTAGAGGGCAGCGATGATCTCGGCGGCCGAGAGCGACCCTCCCGGGTGCCCCGATCCGGCGTCGTAGACCATCTGGAGCACATCGCAGCGCAGTTGCCGGGCGCGCTCCTCCAGTTGGGCGATCAAGCTCTCCGAGTACATAGGCTCTCCTGAAAGCGGTAGGCGCCGGCGCCGGCGCCACTGGGTTCTGAGGTGGGTCGAGGGCACAGGATAGAGCGGGAAGGCGCTGCGAACAAGCTCGCTGACACGGCGTATCGACACGAGTGACCTGCGCGCGGCGCCTCATCTCACCCGTAGCAAGCCGGTATCCGCTCTGATGCAGTTGTCTGCAGCTGGCTTGACAGAGGCAGGGCACCGGGAGCAGAATCGAGTCGGTTGGCGGAGCGTGTCGGGCGCCCGGTCGCCAACCGCGGACTGGTAAGGCGCCTGATTCAGTGTTGGCATGGTCTGTTGCCAGGGTGGTCTGCGATGCGTATGCACCCTCTCCTGTCGAACGCCTCCCTTTCGGCTAGTGCCGCTGGATCGGCCACCTATTGCCACTCTCCGTGAGCTGCTGCTGTCCTCACATGCAGTACCGTCCCCTCCAGCACCGAGTTGGCCTGAGCTTCGATCGCGACAGGAGTCGGTCAATGTTCACCAAACCGGATAGTGCTAGCCGTAACTTCATCCTAGCTGCCTCGATCTGGATCGTCATCGGAGTCCTGATGGGCCTGATCCTGGCGACTCAGTTCGTGTTCCCTGACTTCCTCGAAGGGATACCCCAACTGGTCTTCAGCCGCTTGCGCCAGGCACACACCAACACCGTCATGTTCGCCTTCCTCTCTGGTGGCATGATGGGTATGTGGCTCTACATAGTGCCGAGGCTCACGGGCCGCCGCCTCTGGAGTGAGTCCCTGGGCAACCTCACGGTCATTCTATGGAACGTCGCTCTCATCGTTGGCATCTGGGGCCTGGTCAACCAGCACACTCAGAGCCGGGAGTACGCCGAGCTCACCTGGGGAGTTGATGTCGCCGTCATGGTGGTGCTCGTGCTCAACCTGGCGAACCTCTACATGACCATTCGCCACCGGATAGAGCCCAAGCTCTACGTTAGCTTATGGTACATTGCCGGCACCTTGGTCTGGATGCCCATGCTCTACTTCATCGGAAACGTTATGTGGCATCCCTGGACCGGGGCCCTCACCGGTATCGACGACACCATCTTCAACTGGTTCTACGGCCACAACGTCCTTGGCCTCTGGTTCACTACCGGGCTGCTGCCGGTGATGTACTACGTGGTGCCCAAGGAGACCAATACCCCACTCTACAGCCACTTCCTTTCCCTGATAGCATTCTGGGGTATCGCCTTCTTCTACACCGGTGTGGGCGCGCACCACCTTCTGTGGGCGCCGATCCCCTATTGGCTCAAGACCATAGCTGTCGCCGAGAGCATCGGCATGGTCCTACCGGTGGTCGCCTTCATGATGAACATCTTCCTCACCATGAGAGGCAACTGGAACCGTGTTCTTACGAGCCTACCTCTGCGCTTCATCGTCACCGGCTGGGCGGCTTACGTTCTCGTCTCCTATCAGGGCTCGCATCAAGCGCTGCGCCACATCAACCTGCTGACGCACTTCTCTCAGTACGTTCCCGGACATGCACACTTGTCTCTGCTCTTCTTCGCCGCCTCCACCGTGGTCGGCGGGGCCTACTATGTCATTCCAAGGATCTACAGACGGGTGCTCTTCAGCCGCACGCTGGCCAATGTTCAGTACAGCCTCTACGTCGTGGGGTTCACCTTCTTCTTTGGAGGCTTCCTGCTCACCGGCCTGACCCAGGGAACCAACTGGGTGCACCAGGGTCTTCCGGTGTGGAGCGTCCTGCCTGGCCTGCGGCCCTACATGGCTCTGCGGGCCACGGGAGGCGTCCTACTGGTCCTTAGCTTCATGATCTTCACCTACAACCTCTTCGCCACGGCCTTGGCAGGCAGACCGGCCCGCCACCCGACCGTAGAGCCGGGCGAGACCACTGCCTACTCGGCGCCGGCCTATTAGGGGGTGCCCGCATGAGAATGACCTTCAGAGTGGTGGTGTTCGGCGCCATGATCGTGTTCCTCGCCGTGGCAGCGGCCGCCGTCTTCATTCCCGGTCTGGTGTGGAACCCCAGCCAAACCTTCATCGCTCTCCCCTACACTGAGGCCGAAGAACGTGGCCGGGTCGCCTACTACAGCAACGGCTGCAACTACTGCCACACCCAGTACGTCCGCGACGAGGACACAGGCATGGGCTCCGTCTCCGATGGCGGGGACTACGTGTTCGACAACCCCATGATCCTGGGGTCGGAGAGGACTGGGCCAGACTTGTCCTACATCGGCCGCAAACGCAGCGTGGCCTGGGAGATCGAGCATCTGAGGCGCCCGCGAGACCTGTCGCCCCTCTCCATCATGCCCAACTGGTACTTCCTCCCGGAGCAGGAGCTGCAGGACATTGCCGCCTACCTGTCGCGCTTGGGCGATCGTACCTCAGCCCAACACATGGTTTTGCCGCCGGCGGAGTATGCCGGTTCTGTGGACCCCGTTCCCTACCCGACCGCGACTCCGGTGCCCGGTGACCAGTCACAGGGCTGGGCCACGTGGACTGCAGCTGGGCTTCAGGAGGGCAAGGAGATCTACGTCAAGTACTGCCTGACCTGTCACGGATGCGCTGGCAACGGGCTGGGCCACTACGCCGGTACCAAGATCGTCACTCCGGCGGACTTCAAGCAGGAACCCGTCAGGAGCATGCCAGATGATCAGTGGTTCTGGCACGTTTCCGAGGGTGTCCCGGGAACGGTGATGCCTGTCTGGAAGGCCAGCCTCACTGAGCAACAGCGCTGGAGCGTCATCCGGTACGTGCAGCAGGTGTTCGCCGCGCCCATGGCTCGCGACCCGGATGAGGGCGACCCGCCGGAGCCCTACGCTGGCCTCACTAACCCTGTGCCGGCCGGTATCGAGACTCTGGAGGCGGGCAAGCACATCTTCATCCGCGAGTGCTGGGTCTGCCACGGCGACGCCGGTCGTGGCCACGGCATCTACCGGCAGGGCCTAGAGCCACCGCCCCCAGACTTTGGCGACGGCAGCTATGGCACCATGGATAACCCCACCTTCACCGATGCCGACTACTTCTGGCGCATCAGCGAGGGCGTGCCCTGGACGGCCATGCCTGCGTGGAAACTAGAGTACTCAGACGAGGATCGCTGGAACGTCGTGCACTACATCCGGACCAACTTCACCCAGACTGAACCCCGTCCGGAGAGCGCCGCCAAGCAGACGTACCCTGAGATCGCCATGGCGCAGACGATGCCCGACTCCGCCGCCTACGACCCGGGCCGGCAGATGTTCCTCCTGATGTGCGCTCACTGCCACGGCCTGGCCGGATTGGGAAACGGTTGGGACGGCCAGTATCTGGACGTGTCGCCGGCCAACTTCACCGACCCGGACGTGCGCGGATTGAGTGACGGTGACTTCTTTGCCCGGGTCACCTATGGCCTGCAGAACTCGGCCATGCCCAGCTGGGGCGAATGGATGCCCATCCAGAACCGCTGGCACGTTATCAAGTACATCCAGCAGGCGATAGTCATGAACGTGCCTGCCGGCGGGCCAGTTCCACCCGCGCCCGTGGACAGCGTGTATGGCGACGGCTCCGTGGCCACCGACTTTATGACCGTCTCCACAGACATGTGGACTCAGGACCTGGGCCATACCATCTCAGCTGACCACGGCGCCCAGTTGTTTGACAGCTACTGCGGCCCCTGCCACAGCAACCAGGGGCAGGGCAACGGTCCCGACACGGCCGGGCACGGCATCCCCGGGCCGGCGGCCTTCGCCCCCAACATGAGTCAGGCTTACATCTTCTGGCGAACTTGGGACGGGGTCCCAGGCACTATGATGTACGGCTTCTACGGCTTCCTGAGTGAAGCGGACATCTGGGACCTGGTAGCCCACGTCCAGACCTTGCCGAACCAGGGCCAAGGAGGCTAGCCATGCCCATCGGTCTGTGGACTGTCGTCGCCTGGATGGCATTCGTTATCCTCACGGCGATCGCCTCCATCATCTGGGGCTGGCGTACAGGTCAGTTCAAGAACATTGAGGAGCCCAAGTACCGGATGCTGGAAGACAGGGAACCAGAGCCCTGGGACGAGAAACAGACTGCAGAGAATCGAGGGTAGGCTGTGGCGTGCTGCATCCTCTCGCCGCCTCTTACACCCTACCCTGGACAGTCTCTTTTGGAGGTGAGCAGTGACACAGAATGTGCTTCGCGTGCCTCTGGAGCTGGCCTACACCTTCGGAGGAGCGCTCATTCTCATCATCTTCGCGGTGGCCGTGGCTATCCCGCACCGGATAGGCGCCCTCCCGGGGAGCAGGGGCCATCGCGACATCGAAGACGAATCGGAAGAGGTACGGCCGGACAGCTACATCGACAGCTTCGCCGGGGAGATTGAAGAGGCAGGAGGCGGGTTGCCGCTGATAGTGCGAATCGCTCTACCCGGCATCATTCTCTGGTGGTTGGCCTATCTTGTGATCTATTGGACGCCAAGATGAGGATGATAGGACATGGCCTACGTTCACCAAGTGAGCTTCTACATCGGGCCTGAGCAGATGAGTGAGTTGCAGATCGGCGCCGCACTCGAGCGCGTGCTAGCCTATCTTCGTTCTCTTCTCCCCAGCCAGCCGGGTTTTATCACCGCTCGAGCCCTCTACTCGGTGGATATCCCCGACCGCCAGCATCTGATCTTCCAGAGCCAGTGGGAGCTCTGGGAGGACCTGCTGGCTCACGCGGAGTCGGGCCTGGCCGAGGGCAAGGTGCTCGTGGAGTTCGGGCCCCACCTCTCTCAAGGGGACCTGGTTGTCCACGATTACTCCGAGGTGGGCTGACGGTCCGCGAACGCGGGTTCATCGGAGGTGATCTCACGTGGCGAATGAGCACGAGCGGTGCGCCCTATGCGGCCGCGTGATTGAGGGTAGCCCTGTCGTCAGAGAACTGAATGGGGTGGAAGAGCACTTCGATAGCCAGGGCTGCGCTCGGGTCTACGAAGTGGCCCAGGCGAACGACATGCTGGACCAGGTGCTGGCAGACCCCACATCTGAGCCTGCGCTGCGGCCGGCACCCCTCCAGGGGCACGAGCGGTCCGCTCACTTCACTGTGCAGGGGATGCACTGTCCCGGGTGCGCCGTCGCGGCCGAGCGCGTCCTCCGGCACCAGCCAGGGGTGAGAAGCGCTGAGATCAGCTTCTCCGGTCAGCAAGGCCGCATCGACTATGACCCGGACCGGGCAGATCTGGCTTCTGTTCTGCAGAGCCTGGAGCGGCTGGGCTACCACGCCTCCCCGATGGCGAGCGCCCAGTCGCACCACGTTGCCATGTCCCAGGAGCGCACTCTTCTCCAACTGATCACTGCCGCCGCTTTCGGCATGCAGGTGATGCTGCTCTACCTGGTGCAGCTCTACCCCCTGTACGCCGCCGGCAGGTTCAGCGACCCTGAAGTGCGGACGCTGCAGTACCTGGTCTGGGCGCTCGCCACCCCGGCGCTCTTCTACGGCGGGAGCAGCTTCCTGCGCGGTGCCTGGGGTATGTTGCGCAGCGCCCACACCGCCAACATGGACACCCTGGTCAGTCTGGGCACGCTGTCAGCGTACGCCTACAGCGTCTACGTCACGCTGACCGGCAGCGGCGAGGCCTATTTCGATTCCGTGGTCATGATCACCACTTTCGTCATGTTAGGCCGCTACCTGGAGGCCGTGGGTGGCTCCGAGGCCCGCAAGGGCATCCGCGAGCTGCTGTCCCTCCAGCCCGCGAAGGCCTGGCGCCCCTGGAACAATGAGTGGCACCAGGTCAGTGCCAGCGCCCTTGCCCCCGGGGACAGGATCCTGGTCAAACCGGGGGAGCGTGTGCCTGCTGACACCGCAATCGAGGAGGGCCACGCCACGTTGGACGAGTCTCTGGTAACGGGCGAGTCCGCCCCGGTGGAACGTGGCCCCGGCGATTCGGTGCTTGCGGGCACCGTCGTCACTGATGCCGCCATCATCGGTCGGGTGATCAGGCCACCGGCAGAGAGCCGCCTGGCTCAGATCGCGCAGCTTGTGCAGAGAACCCTGGCCATCAAGCCGCCCATCCAGCGCTTGGCGGACCGAGCTTCCGCTTACTTCGCCTTCGGGATCATGGGGGCGGCTGCGCTCACCTTCGTGGGCTGGTGGCTCACCGGGCACGCGCCTGCCCGGTCGCTCCTGGCAGCCGTGTCGGTGCTCGTGGTGGCCTGCCCATGCGCTCTGGGCCTGGCTACGCCACTGGCTCTCGCGGTCGTCCTCGGCCGCACCACTCGAGCGGGAGTCCTGGTTCGCAACCCGGTGGCCCTCGAGACGGCTGCAAGGGTTCAGCGCATCGTGTTTGACAAGACGGGCACCCTGACCGAAGGCCGGCTGTCGGTCACAGACGTGGCAGTGGTCCCGGCCGCCCGGATCGACCGCAGTGAGTTGCTGTCGCTGGCGGCAGCGGCGGAGCAGTACTCGGAGCATCCGGTGGCAAGAGCGATCGTGGCTGCCGCCCCTTCGCCCCCACCGTCGGCGGAGGACCCGCGGATCGTGAGGGGCATGGGAGTGAGCGTGCGGACGAACGGTGCCGAAGCCGGCTGGAGAGTGCTGGTGGGCTCAGACCGATTCCTTGGTGTCGACTCTAGCTCCGACTTGGCCCAGGAGGCGGAAGGACGGAAGTTGCGCGGAGAGACGGTGGTGTGGGTTGGCTCCGGTGATGGCCTGAAGGGCTTCATAGCCTTGCGCGACCAACCTAACCCCACGGCGCCGGCTGCCCTCGCGTCCCTGCGCGCGCATGGGGTCCAGCCGGTGATGCTCTCCGGCGACAGCCCCGGGACAACTAGGGCTATCGCCAAGGATCTGGGCCTGGAGGATTACGAGGGGGGTTGCTCGCCCACGGAGAAGGCGGCCCGAATCGCCGAATGGCAGCGATCCGGCCAGACGGTGGCCATGGTGGGCGACGGCGTGAACGATGCCCCCGCGCTAGCGCAGGCCGACCTCAGCATCACCACTGCCGGCGGAACCGACGTTGCCGGCGAGACCTCAGACCTGGTCCTCACCCGACCGAACCTGGCCGTGGTGCCATGGTTCGTTGAAGTGTCTCGCCAGACCCGCGCGGTAATCCAGCAGAACCTGGGATGGGCCTTCGCCTACAATGTGTTCGCGGTGCCCCTAGCGGCGCTGGGCCTCATCAGCCCGGTGATCGCCGCTGCGGCCATGGCTACCAGCAGCCTCTTGGTGGTGGGAAACTCCCTGCGCTTGCGCGGTAAGGCCGACGGAGTCGCCCAAGCGGGCCACGCGCTGGGCTCGGCTACCGCGTGAGCTAGCCGCGCTCGCCCTACGGCGTCGTGCTCCTCGCCACAGACACCGCCAGTCGCACTTACGACCGGCTAAGCCCTTGGTACGGCCTCATGACCGCTCTCTGGGAGTGGAGCGCTATCTCGGCTGGCCTGGACGAGTTCCCTCCGCGGCTGGGAGAGCGGGTGCTGGAACTGCGGGTGGGCGCAGGACGGGCTCTGGCGGAGCCAATGCGCAGGTCGGGGCAGGGCAGGTCTGTCTATGGCCTGGATGTCTTCTATCGCATGTGCTCCCGCGCCCACACGCGACTCAGAGGCCGCGAGCCTGAGCTGAGCGCCCTTCATCTGTGCGGCGACGTCCTGAAGTCACCGCTTTCGGGGAGCTCCTTCGACGCGGTCCTCATGAGCTTCGTCCTCGAGCTCTTCACGCAGGGAGAGATTCCAGCCGTGCTGGCAGCCTGCCGAAGAGTGTTGCGGCCGGAGGGGCGCCTGCGTGGTGTGTCGCTGCCCGAGCGCTCGCCTGCTGGCAGGGTTCAGCGCCTCTACACCGGCCGGCGCCGCCGTCTCCCCGCTACCTGGATTGCCGCCCCGTTGGCATGGCTACATGGCTGCAGCGGGCAGGGTTCGCGGTTGAGTCGGTGCAGGAGACGTCTTTCTACGGCCTGCCCGTGGACGCCGTGCTGGCCCGCCGCTCGACTCTTGGCTAGGCGTGCCCCTCTTTCCCTTTCTGGGATCTCAGCACTGAGCCCGCCCCACGGCCTACAGCCAATGCTGCAGGAACGCCAAGACTTCCCGCCGGCCGTGTGCCGTCTCGAAGTGCCCGGTGTTGTATCGCCGGAGCTTCCACCGCTCGGGAACGCTTGCCTCGGCGTAGGCTCTCTGCAGGTGGGCATCCACCCGGTCCAGGCCCTCCGGTGGCGTCAGCCGATCGAATACACCTGCCAGGGCCAGGTGGGCCCGGGGGACGATCAGCTCGTTGATGGCCGCCGTGTCGAAGTGCTCCAAGAGCCCGGGCACATAGTAGTAGATGCCGTGGCCGTCGAGTCCACGGTTCTGGATCAGGGCGTGGAAGTCGGTCAGGCAGCAGAGGTCCACGCACACTTTCACCCGCTCGTCCAGGGCCGCTACCCACCAGGCCATGGTGCTGCCCATGGACAGCCCCAGCGTGGCGATGCGCGATCGGTCCACGTCATCGCGCGTCTCCAGGTAGTCCAGAGCCTTGAGGCTATCGTACACCATGTGTCCCCAGAGGACTCGGCCGTGCCAGAGCATCTCCTTGAACAGCTCCGATTCGGTGCGACCTCGTCGCTCCCCGAAGTTCCAGGCGTCGATGCACAGGGCAGCGTAGCCCCCCTCGGTCAGGGCGACGCCATAGGGAGGGTCCTGCAGGCTGGGCCGGCCCCGTAGCAGCTCGTCCTTGCCTAGGACGTAGTCACCGCCGTGGGCGTGGTTGTACAGGACGACCGGCACCCCACCTTGCCTCTCCAGGGGCCTCACGAAGTAGGCGGGCACCGGCTCGAGCCCGTTGAGGTCGAGCACTAGGGTTTCCAGGCGGTAGCCGTCCCGCTCCTCCACCCGTACGATATCCGCCGCCACCGGACGGTCCCGCTCGGGCAGGGGCCCTAGGAGGGAATAGAGGTGCTCTCTTCGGGATTGGGTGTTCGCAGTCATGCCTTCCTCCATGGGTTAGTGCGCCGGGGACCTGCTCACCCTCGGCGTCGGTTGTGGTAGCGCGCGTAAGTGAACAGCATCCGCTGATGCACCTGGATGCGCCCGCGCACGAGATCGCCCAGGGGCGACGAGGCGATGAGACAGGCGATGTCCTGGCCGGCAGAACGCGGGACGATCGTCTCTCCCCGAGCGCGGGTCTGAAGTGGGCCAAGCATAGCACACCGGGTCGGCGCCTCCCATGGTAGCGCGGCGCTGTACGGGCTCACGATGGAGGGGATGAGTGTTGGCCGGTGGCTCCGCTCAGGACCCCTTCGTGCGTAGGCGCGCGAACTCCCCGGGGGTGATTGGCTCCTTGCTTGAGCCGTCCGCGCCTCCAGGCACGGTGACTCCCGCACGGGCGCTTGTGCTGTCGGGGCTCTTCTGCGCGTGGGGGCGCGAACTCCTCGGGAGTTGCCGGCCCAATTGCCATCCCTAAAGGCCGGGTCTTGGCCACCGGCGGGCTTCTCTGCGCCTTGGGCCCGGGGTTGCGGATGGGAGCGTCGCTCGTCACAATGGACGTAGCGATGCACGGATAGGGGGCATTGGGGTTGCTTCTGGACCGGGAGGCCGTTCACGAGGCCCTGGAGTGCCTGTACGACAACGTTCGGCTGGCCCAGGCGGGCCTGGTGGCCCGGTTCCCCAGCGTGGCGGCCATCCAGCCGGTGGACGAGCGCGCCGAGACCGCTCGCTCAACGCTGCTGGAGGCGATCGAGGCCCTTCGTCCCCCGCGACGGGTCCCCTTCGGCGCGCTTGAGTCCCGCAGTTACGACGTACTCACCCTGCGCTACGTGGAAGGCATGAGCATCGAGCGCATGGAGGGCGAGCTCTCCATCGGCCGCCGGCAGATATATCGTGACCTGGAGGAAGCAGAGGCAGACCTGGCGGAGCTGCTCTCCTCCTGGGCCCGGGCAGGGCTGGAGACGCCTGCAGAGCCCGGCAGGCACGACTTCCTCAGCGACGAGCTGACCGCCCTGGCCAGCGATCCTGTCCTCGTGGACCTACGGGAATTGCTGGCGGAGGCGGCTTCAGTGGTACGGCCCTTGGCGGTGCGAACCGGCGTTAGCTTGCAGGAGCTTCCGGGCGGGGAACCGGTCCTGGCCCTGGCCGACCGCTCCATACTGCGGCAGGTGCTGGTGCAGTTGCTCAGCTCGGCAGTGCAGGCCGCCGGATCCCGGGTGGAGATGTCGGTCGATGCTGGCGAGGAATCCAGAGTGCAGGTGCGGGTGCGATTCGCCGGAAGCCTCAAAGGCTCCCAGGAGCGACGTCTGCTGGATGCTCAGCGCATCGCCGCTTCTCAGGGCATGCTCTGTGACTGGTCCGAGAGCGACGGCCACGTCCACGTGACCCTGTCGCTGGAGACGGGTACCCCGGTGTCGGTTCTGGTGGTGGAGGACAACCCGGGCGCGGTAGAGCTCTATCGGCGCTACCTTTCTTCCCGCAGCTGGCAGCTCCAGAGCGTCAGCGATCCGCGAGTGGCCTGTGAGGTTGCCCGAAGGGCTCGGCCCGACGTTATCGTGCTGGACGTAATGATGCCCAAGCTGGATGGCTGGAGCCTACTCCAGAGCCTGCACGCCGACGACCGGACCCGGCATATCCCGGTACTCATCTGTTCCATTGTGGAAGACCCGGAGCTGGCCGAGGCTCTGGGCGCCAAGGCCTACCTCACCAAGCCGGTCTCCCAGGGGGAGTTCCTGGCCGCCTTGCGGCGCTGCCTGGCGCGTCCGGCTTGAGGGACTCCACCGCACCGTGCGCGGTCACGCTGAGGGCGCTCTCCAGCAGGGCCAGCATCTCCCCAGGCCGGAATCCGCCGCGCCGCCGCACCGAGAACCACGCCCCTTCAACGGAGACCTCGTCCTCGCCCGGGGTGGCTGCTGTGACCGCCAACACGGGGATGGCCTCCAGTTCGGGATCGCTGCGCATGGCAGCCAGCACCTCGAAGCCTGTCAACTCCGGGATGACTAGGTCCAGCAACACCAGGTCCGGCTTCTCTCGGGAGATGCGAGCCAAGCCATCTCGCCCGTTGTAGGCCGGAATTACCTCGACGGTCCCTGCCCAGGTGGACTGCAACATGCGAGCCACCAACTGCGCGAACCCCCGGTCATCATCCACCACCACGATGCGGGCGGTGGTGTCCCTTGGCCCCAGAGCTCGAGCCACGGCCTCGCCCAGGGTCTCTGCTGAGACAGGTTTGGTGAGGACCCCCGCCAACTCCTGACCGTGGAAGATCCAGTCCGTACTGGGCAGGGTACACTCGATCAGCGCGACGGAGTCGGCCAGTCGCTCCGCCAGGCCTTCCCCCAGGCCGCCGTTGGAGGTATGGCTGGCCACCACCGCGACCAGGCCGCCGGGCGCCACTACCTCGTCCGGACAGGATACCCGCAGCAGTTCGTAGTCGCTGAGGCGGCGGCTCAGGTAGGGAGTGATGGAGCCGTCCGCATCGACCACCGCTACCCTAGGCTTGTGGCGGGGCCGGGGCAGGTAGGGCACTGGCCCGAGCCGGGAACGGGCGTAGCTGCGCTCTTCCAGCGGCAAGGTGAAGCAGAATCTGGAACCCTTGCCTAGCTCGCTCTCCGCCCAGATGCGACCGCCATGGAGCTGGACGAACCTCTTGGCGATGGCCAGCCCCAACCCCTTGCCCACGTCTGGATCGCTGCGCGAGCGGCCCACCTGGTAGAACTCGTCGAAGATCGTCTGGAGCTCATCCTGGGGTATGCCGCGCCCAGAGTCGGTGACCGAAACCACCACTTCCGCGCCGCTGACCTCCGCCCTGATCGCTACTGACCCTCGTCTGGTGAAGCGGATGGCGTTGGTGAGCAGGTTGAAGACTACCTGACGGATGCGGACAGGGTCCACGTAGACGTCGGGCACGTCGGGCGCACAGAAGGCTTCCAGTTGGAGATGACGATCGCGAGCCAGACTGCCCACGGTGGCGACGACGTCCCCGATGAGGCGGCCTAGGTCGCACTCCTCTCGCCGGACGGGCATGGTGAGCGCGTCCACTCGGGCCAGATCCACCACGTCGTTGACCAGTTCCGACAGGTAACCCGCGTTTCGCTGCAGCTCGGCCAGGTCCCGTCGTAGAGCCTCCTTCCAGCCCGGGTAGCCATAGAGCTGAGGCTTGCGGTAGATCAGGTCGCTGAAACCCAGGATTATGTTCAGGGGGGTGCGCAACTCGTGGCTGAGGTTGGTGGCGAAGCGGGTGCGCAGGTCGCGGAGCATCTCGGCCTCGTGGCGAGCCTGAGCCAGTTCACGGTTGGTCTCCTGCAGGAGCTGATAGGAGACGTCCAGGTCCTTGATGGTGCGGTTGAGCTTGCCTCGTTGGTCCCGTAGCTGCTCCGCCAGGGACACGGACTCCACGCTCTGACGCCAGGCCCACTCCAGCAGGTGGTGGAGGGGGCGCAGCACCACCCAGGCCGCCAGGCCATTCAGCAAGATCAGGGCAACGGGCAGAGCCGTCCCCGAAGGAGCCAGGAGGTGGAAGAGGGCCGCGTCCATCAGTGCCACGGGCGGGGCAGCCCCGGGGCGCAGCAGGGCTCCCGCCGCCACGGGCGAGAGGGCAAGGAGGTACCCCACTTCGACCACGCCGGCCGGCCCGACCAGCGCCAGGCAGGCCAGGTTCAGGGCAGCCAGGAAGAGCAGCGCCGTGAGCCGAGGCCGCCGGGGGGCGAGGAAGGCCAGGGGAACGAGGCACAACGCCAGGGCAATGCTGGTCAGCAAGTGAGGAAGATCGAGCCGGTCGGCGTTGGCCAGCACCCACCAGGAAGCGAGCACCGAGGCGCCCGAGAGCGCCAGTAGCCCGTGCAGCGTCGAACGCCTGATCTCGTCCTCGTTGAGGGCGCTCACGCGGGAGAGACTGAGCCGTTCGATGGACTCCGGAGCTTCCATACGCCACCCCTCGCTGTCCCTCCACCGGAGCGGGTGGAGACGGTAATGCTCATTCGCTGAACGGGCCAAGCCCCGCCGGACACGCTCCGGCATCGTCTGCCCGCATCTATCCTGCACCTAATCTTACCACGGGTCGGCGAAAGACCGCCTGGACTGCGGTCGGAGGAGGGAACGGAGGCGGGCGGCTACCGGAGATCTTGAGCGGGGCAGAGGGTTCCCCAACGCATGGCCGTCAGGACGATGGCGCTGCCAACCGAGGACGAGCGGGATGACGGAGGGAAGCTTCGGGCAGCAAAGACGCCGGGGGTAGGCGGACTGTCGCCGTCCCAGCATCGCGCCTCTCACTGCCGACGGTCTGTCTCCTTCCTTAATGAATCTAATACATACACTTTATGGTGCTTTGAGGCATCCGAGGCATACTCGCTTCCGTAACAAGCCAATAGCCCAGTTACACTACTGCAGTGATCCCCCCACTGCAAAGTGTCCCCCTCTCTACTCCTCTCACTACCTCAGAACTTGTGGGGAGCCCTACCCCAAGGGCTCCCCACACCTCTGCTTCGGGATACTGGCGACCTCCGGGCGCGAGGCGGAAGCGCGGCACCGTGCGCGATTTGTTGAGGTCGTCTCCACCTGCTTCGGAGCCTGGCGTCAATGACCGCCCCACCAGGCGTAGCGCGCTTCCGTCAGCAAGGCGAACACCTGGCCATCATCCTCGGCTCCCGTCCGGCCGAGGAGTCCTCCCAACCAGTGGCCCGGTATGGCCCGCTTCCCGTGAAGCGCACCCAGAGCCGCTCCCACAATGGCGCCTATGGTATCGTTATCCAGGGTGTCGTTGACGGCCCGGATGATTCCCTCCTCCAGGTTGTGCCCGTGATTCATCAGGATGTAGAGCACGCTCGGCACCGTCTCTAGCAGGTAGGCACCGGAGTACCACCAGTTGCATGCCTCCAAAACGGAGAGACCCTTACGCCAGGCCAGGGCGACCCGCTCCTCGGCAAAGCGCCACACCGGACCGCGGTAGCCGGCATGCGCAGGGGCGTTGGAGGCGTAATCCCCCCTTTCCAGATCCCTGGCGACCTGTACGTACTCCTCGAGCCACCACTCCGGCGACGGAGGCTGCGGGAGCTGGAGTGCCTGCCACAGAAGGTGGGTGAAGGACAGGCAAGCCGAGATGGACGCCGCGTCGTTGTGGGTGACCATGGCAGCCAGGGCGACGTCTGCCCATAGCTCGCGGCCACCTGTCTGGAGATGGGGAATCAGCACGGGGGCGATGCGCATGAGAGCGCCGTTGCCAGCGGATCGGACGCCGCACTGGTACCAGGGCTGGCCGGCCTTCCAGTTGGTGACGAACTGGCTCACAGCGGAGCCAACCCCGAAGATGGGCTCCTGGCAGAAGCGACGAGCCAGGTGCTCGACATCGAGGCCACCATCCCGCAGCATTTGCTCGAGGGTCCAGAAGGCCAGTTGGGTGTCATCGGAGGGCAGGCCGACGGCTCGATATGCGGCGTGACGGTTGGGAAGGTAGTGGCGGATCTCGCCGTACCGAGCCCGACGGCGATCAGGAAGCTGGCCCTCGGAGGTGTTGCCCAAGGCGTCGCCCACCGCCAGGCCGAGCAGCATGCCCTCCACCCGTTCGAAGCTCAGATCCTTCCGCATGGGCCCGGGGGCATAGTCGAGCAAGGCTCCTCGGGACAGATCAATGCTCCGGCCGGCGAGCAGGCTTTCCAGCACCTCACGGTTGCCCATCGTGCTCTCCCGGCAGGGCCTGGGCCAGCTCGAACAACCCTTCGACCAGGGGATCAATCCAATCCCGGTGTGCCAGGCGGGCCCGCCAGGCAGCAGGAATGCCCTCCTCGCCGTAGAAGGCCCCGGCCAACTGCCCGTAGACGGCGGCCGTAGTGTCGGCGTCGTCTCCCAGGTTGGCGGCCGCCAGGCAGCCGGCCCGGAAGTCGTCGGTGTGGTGGAAAGCCCACAGGGCTGCCTCCAGCGACCGCACCACGTATCCCGCTCCCTGGATCTCGGGCGGCCTCCGCACTTTGAACGAGCCGCGGGCCACCTCGTCGATCTCCGGGGTTAGGGGCCGCTCCTGCCAGTACCCGGCTAGCGGGGAGTAGCACTCGCTCAGCAGTTCGGCCTTGCTGACGCCAGCCAGGGCGCCGACGATCAGTCCCCCGAAGTAGCGGCAGGCATCCACCGCCGTCCGCGCCTGGTGGGTGGCGCGGGAGCTTTCTCCGGAGTAGTCCATCGCCTGGCGGGGGTGTCGGGCGTAGGCCAGCGGCACCGGAGCCAGGCGCATCAGGGAACCATTGCCGGCGGTGCGCGGACCCAAAGGGCCGCAGTAGGGGTCGCCGGTGCGCTCG
The DNA here is from genome assembly GCA_013178015.1 of Anaerolineae bacterium. NCBI lineage: Bacteria > Bacillati > Chloroflexota > Anaerolineae > Anaerolineae bacterium. The sequence goes on along the minus strand of JABLXR010000027.1, from coordinate 22,124 downwards.
AACCGTTCCAGGGCCGCCCGAGTGGTGTTGCCGATGTCGAAGCAACGACCGGTGCAGGCCAGGTGCCCGGTCCGGTACCAGAGGCAGTAGCGCTCGAGCTGGTCCACTGGGTCAAAGCCTCTCTTGGCCACCAGGCTCTCGGCCAGGCACAGGGCCATGGAGGTGTCGTCGGTCCATTCGCCCGGCCTGAGGCGGAACGGGCCACCGCCCAGCATGTCCTCGATGGGGATGAAGCTGCCAGGAGGGCAGAACTCCAGCGTGGTTCCCACAGCGTCGCCCACGGCCAGGCCTAACATGGCCCCTCGGTAGCGTGAGATAAGCGATCCGCTCACACCTCTCTCCTTGGCCGAGCCCACGTGTGGCTGGCCGCCAACCGGTCATGCGACGTTCAAGCGCTTGGCCCGGGCTCCTGGCCCCGCATCCGGAGTCGGGATCGCGTTGGCTTCCGGCATCTGATCGCCAAGAGGACCATCTTCGCCCCGCACCATCGGAAAGCTGCTCCTGAACCACCATTCTGCCCCAATTCGAGGCCGGTGCAAGCCGGGCTCGCCGCTGCCGGAGGCGGCAGCCCGGTCGAAGGCGGTGCTGACCGACCCCCATGCCATGGCTCGTGGCGGGCATCACGTGCAGTGGCGCCAAACGGGAGGAGGCGACGGCGGTCCGGGAGTGGTCCTGCTCGCCTGGCTTCTACAGCGGGGTGCATATGGTGTACTATCCGGCAGCGCGGGAGGGAACACCCGCATACCGTGGCACGGGATCAGGTCAAGGGAGGAACGATGGCGGAGAAGCTGGCGATAGAGGGAGGGCCGAAGGCGGTCAGGGTAGGGCTGGAGGACCGCTGGCAGGTGGCGGGGGAGCGGGAGAGGGGCTACGTGAATGCGGTGCTGGAGGATTTGAGCACGGCCTACTCCCAGTTGGAGCTCTTTGAGGAGGAGTTTCGCCGGTTTGTGGGCACCAAGCACGCTCTGGTGATGTGCAACGGCACTGCCACCCTGCACTCGGCCATCTTTGCGGCTGGGGCCCGTCAGGGCAGGGAGGTGATCGTGCCCTCGGTGACCTGGCACGCCTCCATCACCCCCATTTTGCACTGTGGGGCCACGCCGGTGTTTTGCGATGCCGACCCGGAGACCTACTGTGCCGATCCGGAGGACGTGGCCCGGCGGATCACTGGGCGGACGGTGGCCATCGTGGTGACGCATGTGTATGGCAATCCGGCGGATATGGACCGTTTCCGTGACCTAGTGCAGGGGACGAGCATCAAGCTGATCGAGGATGCTTCTCACGCCCATGGGGCCACCTGGGCGGGCGAGCAGGTGGGGAGCGTGGGGGATGTGGGGTGTTTCAGTCTGCAGGCTTCCAAGGCGGTGACGGGGATTGAGGCGGGGGTAGCCACCACCGACGATGATGAGCTGTATGATGCCATGGTAGCGTTGGGGCACTATGGGCGGTGTGAGCGGTTGTTTGTGACCGAGCGGTTCAAGGAGTTGCGCAACATGGGGTTGGGCATCAAGTACCGGGCCAATCCTTTGGCGGTAGCCATGGCGAGGGCGCAGTTAGAGCGGCTGCCGGAGCTGAACCAGAAGCGGGGGGCGTGGTTTGGCAAGCTTGACCAGTTGATGGTGGGCATCCCTGGGGTGAGCGTGCAGAAGACCTACGCCAAGGGCAAGAGGGGAGGGATGCTGCTTTACACCGGCCGGATAGACCCGGAGGTGGTGGGGGCGCCGGTGGACATAGTGCTTAGGGCGTTGGTGGCGGAGGGGGTGAGGACCACCCCTGGGATCACGCCCTTTGGGTATGGGGTGATGCACCTGGAGCCTTTGTTCAACCACTTCTCGTTTGAGGGTTTGGGTGGTCCGTGGGGGGACCTGCCTGTGGGGGCGAGGCGGCCGATGAAGCGGGGGGACCTGCCGGTGAGTGAGGCCATACATGATACCGCCTTCTGGCTGACCACTCCGGTGGACCCGCCGGAGGAGTGGGTGGAGCAGACGGCCTATGCTTTCCGCAAGGTAGCGGAGCAGGGGGAGAGGCTGGCGGAGCTGGCGAAGGAGTAATCGGTGAGCGGAGAGGCGGCGGAGATGACACTGAGAGAGAGGGCGCTCGCCGGGTTGCCCCTGGAGGGTGGGCTGGTAGTGGACGCCCACGGGCACCTGGGCCGCTACGGCGTGTTCGACATCACCGCCTCCACGGCGGCTGAGGCGGTAGCGGTGATGGATCGGGTGGGAGTGGACGTCCTGTGCGTGAGCCACGTCTTGTCCCTGGTGGGCGACTGGGCGCGGGGCAACGACCTGGTAGCCCAGGCCATGCAGGAGTTCCCCGGCCGCCTCGTGGGCTACGCTGTAGTCAACCCCAACCACCCCGGCACCATTCGCGCCGAGCTAGACCGCTGTGTGGAGCAGCTGGGGATGAAGGGCATCAAGGTGCATGCCGGGCTGCATGAGTATCCGGTGGATGGGCCGGCGATGATAGCCGTCTACGAGTATGCGGCGGAGAAGGGAGGATTGCCGGTGCTGGGGCATGGCTTCAACGACGCACGGGCCATGGAGAAGCTGTCTGCTCTCTTCCCCACCGTGCCTTTCATCGTGGCCCACTCCGGGGGTGGGTACCGGGGCCGGCCCGAGGCCATCATCGACCTGGTGGCGGAGCGGGACAACCTCTACACGGACGTGTGCAGCTCTCTAGTCCCCTACGGGGGAATAGAGGCGCTGGTGGAGCGGGTGGGGGCGGGGAAGGTCCTGTTCGGGTCCGACTTCACCTGGCAGCACCTCACCCACCAGATTGGCCGGGTGCTACTGGCGGATCTGACCGAGCAAGACAAGTGGGCCATCATCGGAGGCAACGCTGCCCGGCTGTTCGGCCTATCAGCCCGAGGAGGGGGCCATGAGTGAGATCGCCCTCTTCGACGCCAACTGCCACCTGGGGCACACGGGCGCGCTGACCGGGCCCGCGAGCGCGGACGAACTGGTGCAGGTGCTGGACCGGGTGGGGATTGCCGAGGCGCTGGTGACCCATTCTTCCGCTGTGGCGTACGATCCCGCCTATGGCAACCAGTTGCTGGGAAAGGAGCTGGCGGGGAGGGAGCGCCTGCATGCCTGCTGGGTGGTGATGCCATCGCACACGGGGGAGGTGCCGGGACCGAGGGAGCTGGTGGAGCGGTTGCTCGCCAGCGGGGCCCGGGCGGCGCGAGTATGTCCCAGGCGGGTGGGGCCCCTGCGAGCCTATCTGTATGGCGAGTTGCTGGGCGCCCTTCAGGAGCGGAGGGTGCCGCTTCTGGTGGACTTCGAGCTGGGCCACTGGGGCAGCCATCTGCAGACGGTGGACTGGGACGGACTCCAGTGGCTGCTGGGGGAGTATCCCCAGCTGCCTGTGGTGCTGGTGCGCATCGGGTATGCGGTGGATCGGCTGTTGCTGCCCCTGATGGACCTGTACGGCAACTTGCACCTGGAGATCTCCTACTACATCGGCTCCAACGCCCTGGAGCGGACGGCGGCGCGGGTAGGGGCGGAGCGGCTGCTGTTCGGCACTGGCATGCCCATGTACGCCCCCGGCCCGGCCATCACCCTCCTGACCTACAGCGGGCTGAGCCGGGCGGAAAAGGAGTCCGTGGGGGGAGGTAACCTGCGGCGCCTGCTCGACAGGGCGGGAGGGTAGTCCGGCCTGCCTCCGGAGTGGCGGCCCCTGGCAGCCGCCGACGCCAGTTCGGTGTATCCCACGCCTTGGTCGAGGCCGGGAGCAGCCCTGCTCCCGGCCTCTCTGCTGCCCCGCCAGGGCCCATGTCACAGACATGTCATGTCGGCGACACAGCCCGCTGGCGCCGTACGGCTTCGGCTTGCGCTATCATTGTGTAGTAGCTCGCTGGTCCACATCACGAGCCGTATGTCCGTCCCGTCAGGCCCGCCGAAGCGAGCATGGCTCGGCAGCCAGAGGAGAGCCTTTGAGCGCAGACCTCGCGATCCATCTGGAACGACTGGAGCACCTGGTGGACCCCGAGCGCGCCCGGGCCAATGAGCGCTTGCAGGAAGACGCCTGGGCCTTCCGGCCGGTGCCTCGCATTCCCTGCGTCCTCAACTATCGCGACAAGGTGAGTAAGGAGCGCAAGGCCCCCGCCGACTGGCCCGTCTTTCCCTATGCAGAGATCTTCCGCTCGCCCGAGAAGATGCTGCTGGACGAGCTGGAGGACGTGTACGTCGGGGCGCTGCTGGGAGACGACAAGGTCTACACCGTCCGCGCGAACTATGGGGTGGGGATTCTGCCGTCTGTCTTCGGGTGTGAGATACACGCCCCCGCCGGGAACGACCTGCCGTGGGTGGAGCCCCTGAGTCCTGATGAGGTTCGCCGGGTGGCGTCTTCCGGCCCTCCTGACCTGGATCGGGGCCTGTTCGCCCGGGCGCTGGAGACGGAGCAGTTCTTCATAGAGGCCCTGGCTCCCTACCCCCGCCTTAGCGCCGCCGTCCGCGTCGGTCAGGCCGATCTGCAGGGCCCCATGAACGTGGCCGCGGAGGTGATGGGCCCCGACGTCTACACCGCCGTCTACGACGACCCCATTCTGCTACACGAGTTGCTCGGCGTGGTCACGGAGAGCATCATCGCCGGTACGCTGCGGCAGAAAGAGATCATCGGGGAGGAGCGAAACCGGGCCTACCATTGGCACTTTCGGGTGGTGGGCGGGGTGCGCATCTCCGAGGATTTCGCCCTCAGCCTTTCTCCCCGGCACTACGCGGAATTCGCTGTGCCCTACAACGCCCGCGTGTACGAGGCCTTCGGGGGAGGCTACCTGCTACACGCCGATGAGGGGCTCCCTGCCATCCGGGACGTGCTGGACACGCCCGGCATCACCGGGCTGTACCGGTGGACGGAGAAGGCAGAGGAGTTCGATGTGGTCTGGCCTCTGGCTCAGGAGCGCGGCGTGTGCCTGATCTGGAACGGCCCCCTGCCCGAGGGCTGGCGAGAACGGGCAGATACAGGACTCATCCTGGAAGCGATCGTCAGCGGCCCGGAGGAGGGCCGGAGAAGGATGGCCACAGCCGGTAGAGAGCTGGGCTAGCGGCCTCGGCAGCCAGGTCGGTCTGTGGACGGGGAGACCGGCGTCTCCCATCAGACGAAGCCCTGAGGGGCGCTAGAGGAGGAGGTTAGGCGATGTCCAGCAAGAGGATGTTGACCAGGCGCGGACTTCTGAAGGTGGCGGGTATCAGTGCCGCGGCGAGTACCGTGGCCGCCTGCGGGGCCACGCCTACGCCCCAGGTGGTGGAAAGGGAGGTCACCAGGATTGTCGAGGGCACCCCGCAGGTAGTGAAGGAAACCGTGGTGGTGGAGAAGGTGGTGGAGGCCACCGCCGCACCGGCGGAGAAGGTGACAGTGCGTTTCTCCAGCGTGGGCTGGGGCGGGTGGCTCTCCGAACCCTGGCAGTCCATCGTTCAGGACTTCAACGCCTCCCAGGATCGGATCACCGTTCCTGAGTACGAGGACGTGGCCGAGGGCTATCAGAAGGTGATGGCGGCCGCCGCTGGCAACGTGGCTGCCGATGTGTACATGTTCGAGAACAAGTACATGTTCGGCTTCGCCGCTCGTGGGTTCTTCCTGCCTCTGGACGAGATGGTGGCGGCGTCTTCGGGCGTACAGGAAGACATGTACATCGCTGCCGACTGGGGCGAGTGCTTCTTCCGCGGCAAGCAGTACCTGGTGCCGTTCGACAACTCCCCGGCTATGATCTGGTACAACCCCGACCTGTTCGACGCCGCCGGGGTGGCCTATCCGCCTACGCGCTACGACGAGTGGAACTGGGAGGACTTCCTGGCCACCGCTCAGGCCCTGACCTCAGGCGAAGGAGCCGAAAGGCAATTCGGCTGGCTGGGCGAGCGAGGGTACTACCTGCTCAACTGGATCTGGGGCGCCGGTGGTTGGTTCCTGACGGAGGACAAGACCAGGTGCGTTGTGGATTCGCCCGAGGCCATCGCCGGGCTTCAATGGGCGGCCGATCTCGTCCTCAAGTACCAAGTGCAGCCGCTGCCGGAAAACATCCCCCAGGGCGGCAATAGCGGCATGTTCTATGCCAAGCGGGGGGCCATGGCTCAAAAGGGCACTTGGTGGGCGATAGACCTCAAGGCGCAGGAGGGACTTAACTGGCAGACGGCTCCTCAGCCCACCGGTGCGGGCGGCTCCTGGGTGCGCAACCCCAATGACGCCTGGGGCATCTGGATCGGCAGCCCCAACCGAAGCGCTGCCTGGGAGTTCATCGAGTTCCTCAACAGCGACGAGTCCCTGACCAAACTGACCAAGGCTGGGCTTTCTACGAGTAAGCGGAACGTCCTCTACGACGTCTTCGTTAAGCAAGAGCCCACTCACGTCAACTGGCAGCTGTTCATTGACGCGCTGGAGGGCCACGTGCGGCGGCATCCAGACACGGCCATCTTCGCCCCCATGATGGACATCTTCAACCCTGTGTGGGACGCCATCATTGCCGGCGACACCACTCCCGCCGAGTCCATGCCCGGTGTGGCGGCCGAGATCAACGCCCTGCTGGATCAGTGCCGCGCCGAAGGAAACTGCGACTAGATAGGTTACAGGTCACAGGGGACAGGTTACAGGGAACAGGCTATCGGGGACAGGGAGTTGAGGGGGATGCCGCCAGGCTAACTCCCCCAACCATATTCCCTGTTCCCTAACCCCTGTAACCTATCCCCTATGAGGGAGTGCCATGGCGACTCTAGCGCAGACGCGCCGTCGGCCTCGATATCGGGGCCTGCATTGGCGGGAGAACGTAGACGGCTGGCTGTTCATAGCTCCTTGGGTGGTTGGCTTTTTGGGGTTCACCCTGGGGCCCATGATCGCGTCCGCCGTCATGGCCTTCATGGACTGGGACATCCTCACCCCGCCCAAGTTGAGCGGGATGGCCAACTTCGCCCGGATGGCCCAGGACCCGCTCTTCACCAAGTCCCTGTACAACACCGCCTTCTACACCTTCCTGGGGGTGCCGTTGTACCTGGTCCTGTCGCTGCTGGCGGCAGTGTTGCTCAACACCGGCCTGCGAGGGATGAACGTCTACCGCACTTTCTTCTTCCTCCCCAGCCTCACGCCCGCGGTGGCCAACGCCTTGCTGTGGATCTGGATCTTCAACCCCGACTTCGGGCTGGCCAACGCTCTGCTCTACCAGCTAGGCCTGCCTCCCCAGAAGTGGCTCTTCGACGTGAACCTAGCCAAGCCGTCTTTCATCATCATGGGAGTGTGGCACATCGGCAGCCAGATGATTATCTTCTTGGCAGGGCTGCAGGGCATACCGGACCAATTGTACGAAGCGGCCAGCATTGACGGTGCCAACGCCTGGCGTCGGTTCGTCTCCGTCACCCTGCCCATGCTCTCTCCCACCGTCTTCTTCAACCTGGTCATCGGCATCATCGGATCATTCCAGGTCTTCACCACCGCCTACATCGCCACTGGAGGCGGACCTCAGAACGCTACCCTGTTCTACGTGCTCTACCTGTACCGCAACGCCTTCGACTACTTCAAGATGGGCTACGCCTCGTCGCTGGCCTGGGTGCTGTTCCTCATCGTGCTCTTCTTCACCCTCATTCAGTTCTGGGGCGCCCGAGCCTGGGTGTACTACGAAGTCGAGGAGGCGCGCTAGATGAGCGTCATCACTACTGAGGCCATCCGAGCGCGGGCCCAAGCCAGGACCAGGACCGTGGCACGGGCCCGCAGCCTGGTCGGACGCGCCATTCTCCACCTGGTGCTCATCGTCGCCTCCGTTGCCATGATGCTGCCCATGCTGTGGATGACTTCCACTTCGCTCAAGGTCTCGGGCCAGGAATGGGTGTTTCCGCCCAAGTGGATTCCCAACCCGGTAGCCTGGCGCAACTACGTGGAGTTCATGGAAGTCCTGGCGGTCCCCTTCTACCGCTACGTCATCAACACCCTGACCATCACCGTGTTCGCCACCCTGGGCACCCTCCTGACCTCCAGCCTGGCGGCGTTCGCCTTCGCCCGGCTGCGCTTCTGGGGCCGGGAGCGGGTCTTCTTCCTGGTGATCTCCACCATGATGCTGCCTGGCGTGGTCACGCTCGTCCCAACCTTCCTCATCTTTCGCTACCTCGGCTGGCTGAACACCTTCCTGCCCCTGACGGTGCCGTACTGGCTGGGGGGGACGGCTTTCAGCGTCTTCCTCTTGCGGCAGTTCTTCCTTTCCCTGCCCTACGAGCTGGACGAGGCGGCCCGGATGGACGGGGCCAGCAACTTCTGGATCTACTACCGCATCGCCATACCGCTGTCGGGGCCGGCCCTGGCCAGCGTGCTCATCTTCCAGGTGCTGGACCACTGGAACGCTTTCATGGGCCCGCTCATCTACCTCAACTCGATGCACAAGTACACCCTGGCCCTGGCCCTGCGCACTTTCCAGAATACCCGCAGCCAGCGGGTGAACTACCTGATGGCGGCCTCCATGATCCAGGTGCTGCCAGTCATCATCCTGTTCTTCATCGCCCAGAGGTACTTCATCCGGGGCATCAGCGTCACCGGCCTGGCGGGGAGGTAGACAGGGAGAAGGGGCGACGCGGAGAGGGGGAGAGGGGAGACACGGAGAGGGTGTGAAGCGGAGATGTGAAGACGTAGAGAGCGGGAGACATGGGAGAGGGATCGTACCTCTCGTCTCGGCGTCGCCCGGTCCCCCTGTCTCCCCGTCCCCGCGTCTCCCCCTCTCCCCGTCCCTGTGGCAGAATCCGAGGAGTTCGATTACGTGATGGTAGAACCCACAACCCGAGCGGTGCCGGTGAGGGGGCCGCTCCTCACCGATGAGCAGCGCCAGGCGGTGCACGACGGCGCTCTGACCATCCTGGAGCGGACCGGGCTGGAGGTGGAGTCGGCCTCCCTTCGGGAGACGCTGGCGCGCCATCGAGGTGTTTCGGTGGTCGAGGGCCGGGCCCGCTTCGAGTCCCAGCTGGTCGAGGACTTGCTGCAGCGGCCGGAGCCGCGCCCCTGGCAGCCCGCTCAGGGTGACCGCATTCACCTGAGTGGCGGCTGCTGTGCCCATCACATTGTGGACCCAGACACCGACCGGATTCGCCCCGTCACTTGGGACGACCTGGTCGAAGGCGTCCGGCTCTTCGACGCCATGCACGATGTGGACGTGAGCGGGCACGCCCCCGGCTTCCCTCAGGACGTGCCCCCGGATATGCAAGCCCTGGGCGAGTACGTGATCGGAGCCCTCTACGGCCGGGGCGGTCCCAGCTTCACCGCCCCCTGCCCGCTGGAGGCCTACGAGTACCTCCTGCGCATGGACGAGGTGCTGGGGCGAGAGACGTCGCTCCCCCTCTATGTCATTAGCCCGCTCAAGCTCATGGGCGACTCCTTCCAGGTCGTCGAGCGCTTCTTGAACCGCGTGGACCGGTTCAGCGTGGGCTCCATGCCGGTCATGGGGGCCACGGCGCCCATACACATGCCCTCGGCCTTCATGCTGGCCCTGGCCGAGTCCTTCGGCGGGCTGGTGGTCATCAAGCTGCTTCGGCCGGACGCTCGGGTCAGTTTCGGCTTCATGGCTTTCCCCATGGACATGAAGTTCGGGACCATGGTCTACGGAGCGCCGGAGATGAACCTCTGCGACATGTTCCGCATGGAAATGGCCGCCTTCTACGGCCGGGAGAACGGCGCCACCCGCTCCATCCGCAGCATGTCCAAGCGGCCGGACTTCCAGGCGGCGCTGGAAAGGGCCGGCTCGGCGGTGGCGGGCGTTCTGATGGGATCGCGTGCCTTCTTCGGGGCGGGCATGCTCTCGGTGGACGAGGTGTGGAGCCCCGAGATGCTGGTGATGGACCGGGAGATCGCCGACTATGCCGAGCGCTTCGCCCGCGGCATCGAGCTGGGCCCGGAGGCCCTGGACCCGGCGGTGGCCGAGGAAGGAGCCCTGGCCGGCAGCTTCATGGGCCTGGACTCGACCCTGCAGCACTTCCGCCAAGCGTACTGGCTCCCGAAGCTCTCCGAGCGGCGCATGCTCAACGGCTGGCTCGCCGCTGGCGCCCCCGACCTGCGCCACCGCGCCCGAGAGGAGATGCGCCGGCTGCTGGACGCATGCGAGTTCGAGCTCCCGGCCGAGCAGGCCCGCGCCCTACGGCACCTGTACCGAGAGGCGGCCCAGCAGATCGTGGGGGGCACCGGCCTCCCTGAAGGACGCAGCGAGCCATGACGACGGGGAGACAGGGAGACGGGGAGACGCGGAGACGCGGAGACAGGGAGAGGGGGTGAGGCGGCGACGCGAATGGAGGAGGAACGTCTCCGTCTCCGTGTCTCCCCCTCTCCCCCTCTCCCTGTCTCCCCCTCTCCCCGTCCCACCGGCCATCTGAAGCTATGGAGAGATAGACCATGCCACGTATCGTCTTCATCGGAGGCGGAAGCCTCACCTGGATACCGCGCTTCACTCACGACCTGCTGCGCACTCCGGAGTTGGCCGGCAGCACCGTCGTCCTCATGGACGTGGACCAGAAGGCCCTAGACCTGATGGCCCCTTATGTGCGGCGCATGATCGCGGAGCAGGGTGGCGACCTGGAGGTGCTCACCAGCCTGGACCGGGACGAGGCCATCGACGGCGCCGACTTCGTGGTCTCCACTTTCATGGCCGGCGGCCACAACGCCTGGGCCACCGACCTGAACATTGCCCACAGGTACGGCGTCCAGCACCCTAAGGGCATGAGCGTCGGCCCCGGTGGCTTCATCCAGGGGCTCAAGGCCATCCCCCAGCTCCTCAGCCTGGCCCACGCCATGGAGAGGCTCTGCCCCGACGCGCCCCTGTTCAACTACACCAACCCCATGTCGAGCATCACGCTGGCCCTGCAGCGGCACAGCCGGATCAAGGCCATCGGGGTGTGCCCCGGCATCACCATCGCCATGCAGTGGTTCGCCGACTTCCTAGGGATGGAGAGAGACGATCTGGCCTACCGGGCCGCCGGCGTGAATCACCTCAACTGGGTGCTGGAGGTCAGGCACAGAGAGTCGGGCGAGGACCTACTGCCACAGATCGTGGAGAAGGCGAGGGTGAGCGACAACCCGCTGGCCATCAGCGCCGAGCTCTACGACCTGTTCGGGGCCTTCCCCACCCCCGGCGACGACCACACTTCGGAGTGCTGGCCTTACTACCTTCGGCCGGGGGTGGACCTATCCCGCTACCGGCTGCGGCACAACTTCGTAGAGAACCGCATGGCGCAACGGGCCCGGTACCGCCAGGAGATCGAGGCCGCGCTGGCCGGCCAGGCACCCGTCCCTGGGCCTCGGGGGGAGTCGCTGGAGAAGCTGGATCACATGATCACCAGCATCCTCTTCGACGAGAAGCGTATCTATGACCTGAACTTCATGAATCGGGGTGCCATCGAGAACGTGATGCCGGAGGTGGTGGTGGAGGCGCCGGTGCAGATCGGTGCCCACGGGTTCCATCCCCTGCACTTCGGGGAGTTGCCGCCGGCGGTGGCCGGTTGGGTGAACCTGCTGGGCACGGTGCAGGACCTGACCGTGCGCGCCGCTGTAGAGGGCGACCGCAAGCTGGCCCTCCAGGCCTTGCTGCTGGACCCCATGTGCTACAGCCTGGAGGTGCAACAGGTCCGGTCCATGATGGATGAGATGCTAGAGGCCAACAAGGAGTGGCTGCCGGCGTTCTACGCCAGCCGGTAGTCGTCGCTTTCGGCTCAGTCCAGCTGCTCAGACACAGCAATCGGCGGTACAATGTCGCCTAACAGTATGAAAGGCGAGGCTGAAATGGTGCCCCTGACCTGGAATGAGTACGTCCGTCTGGCGCTAAGCTACGCCGTCTTCTCTGAGGATGAGGATGGCCAGTGGACCGTTGAGGTGCCGGTGTTGCCGGGATGCGTGACCTCGGGAGCCACTCGTGCCGAGGCCGCCATCATGGCGGAGGACGCCGTGCAGGGTTGGCTTGTGATGGCCCTGCGGTTCGGTGATGAAGTGCCGGTCATCGGCGGGTTCGGCCTAGCCTACGCTACCGACTGCTCCGCCGCCTGAGGCCCCAATGCCCAAGCTCAGCCCGGAGCCACCCCGCGAGGTAATCCGTAAGCTGCGTGCACTGGGCTTCGAGGGGCCGTACGGCGGTGGCAAGCACCTGTTCATGCGCCATCCTGACAGCCGATTGAAGATACCTATCCCCATGCACCAGTCCCGTGATCTACCCGTGGGTACCGTTCGGGCAATCGTCCGGATTGTCGGCCTCACGGTAGAGGAGTGGTTTGCTCTCTAGACACGCCGGGGCTGACGTCGGGGCCACTATAGCGGAGGCTAACAATGTCGAGAGCGGTTCGAGTTGCCTTCATCGGCGGGGCCAGCATGACCTGGATGCCGTCCTTCGCCCACGACTTTCTCATGTACGAGCCCCTGCGGGGCAGCACCCTCGTCCTGATGGACACCGACCGCGACCACCTGGACACCATGATGCGCTACGTCCAGCGGATGAGACGGGAGAGCGGCGGCGACATAGACTTCGTGTCCACCACCGACCGCCAGCAAGCGCTGGAAGGGGCCGACTTCGTCATCACCACCTTCATGGCGGGCGGACATCAGTACTGGTCGAAGGACGTGAGCATCGCCCTGGAACACGGCCTCATGGAGCCAGCAGGAATGAGCGTGGGGCCTGGCGGCCTGATGCAGGGGCTCAAGGCCGTGCCCATGATCGTCGAGGTGGCCCAGGACATGGAGCGGCTCTGCCCGGATGCCATGCTCCTCAACTACACCAATCCCATGTCCAGCATCACCCTGGGCGTCTTGCGTCACACTTCCATCCCCTGCGCCGGGGTCTGCCCGGGCATATACGGCTACCTGGGCCGGATCGGCGAGGCCCTGGGGGTGGATCCGGCGTCCATGCGCTATCGGGCGGCGGGCGTCAATCACATGAACTGGATCACCACCCTGGAGGCCGACGGGCGGGACCTGCTGGCCGAGTGGCGCGACTACACCCGCACCCACAGCCGCCGAGCCTCCGACAGCTACGAGTCCAAGTACGCTGCTAGCTTCGCCCAGGGCATGGACATGGTCAGCCGCACCCTCTACGAGGTCTACGGCGCCTGGCCCATCCCCGGCGATGGGCACACCTCCGAGTTCGTGCCCCACTTCATCCGCAAGGGAGTGGACATCGGCAAGTACGGCCTCAAGCACGACTATATTGAGGAGCGGGTGGAGAAGCGCAAGGTCGTGTGGGCCAATATCGAGAAGGCGGCCGCAGGAGAGGGGCCACTCCTGACCGGCGGCTACCAGTCGGTGGAGAAGGCGGAGCAGATGATCGGCTCCATAGTCTACGATCGAGGTGACACCTTCACCCTGAACGTCATGAACCGGGGGGCCATCTCCAACGTCGGCCCCGAGGTGGTGGTGGAGATTGACGTCTCCTGCGATGCCTACGGTTTCCACCCCGTGCATTTCGGGGAGTTGCCGGAGGCAGCCGCTGGCTGGACCAACCTCTACGGCACGGTGCAGAGCCTGACGGTGGAGGCGGCCATGAAGGGCGATCGCAAGCTTGCCCTACAGGCCCTGCTCATGGACCCGCTCATGTACTCCTTCGACGTGGAGGAAGCCGAGCAGATGCTGGACGAGATGCTTGAGGCCTCCCGCCCGGTGCTGCCGCGGTTCTTCGCCGACTGACGTACCCCCCAGCGCCCTTCGCTGCGAAGGAAGGGGAGCCCGCCCTTTCCTGTCCCAGGCGTGGGAGAGGGGTGCCGCCAGATGGCGTGGGCGAGGGCTCTCCCCAACGTCACCAACAGAGGCTGAGCTTATGGCTAAGACGCAACCGATCAAGATCGCCTTCATCAGCGCCACCAGCGGCTTCACCCTGGGCGCCGCCGCCCACTTGATCCGGCGACCGGAAGTGGCGGCCGAGTCCACCCTGACCCTCTTTGCTCCGCCGGAGGAGGAGGCCGACCTGGCCGTGATGGCCCGCGCTGTGAGCCTGATGGCCGAGGGCGTGGGGAGTGAGTTGCAGGTAGAGAGCACTGTAGACCGGCGGCAGGCTCTGGAGGGCGCAGATTTCGTGGTGACCGCTCTGCGCGCCGGTCGGCTGAAGGCGCACCGGATAGACATCGAGCTGCCCAAAGACTACGGTATCTATCAGATCGTGGGCGACACCATCAACCCGGGCGGCATCTTCGCTGGGCTGCGCAACTACGGGGTGATCGGGGCCATCGCCGAGGACATGAAGCGCTATAGCAGCGAGGGCGCCTGGATAGTCAATATGTCCAACCCCGAAGGCAGCATCTGCCGCATGGTCCACGAGGGCAATGGGGTGCCCGTGGTGGGCCTGTGCCCCGGCATCTATGGGCTCAAGAGCTTCCTGGCCCGCTTCTTGGGAGTGGATGAGACGCGCCTGGCGGTGGACATAGCTGGCTTCAACCACCTCACCTGGGTCACCCGGCTGGAGGTAGACGGCGAGGACGCCTATGGCTTGCTGAGGCAGAGATACGAGGAGCGCGGCCCCCAGGGCCAGCCGGTGAGCTTCCTGCTCTTCCGCCACTTTGGCCTCTACCCCTCGCCGGCCGACCGGCACGTGGCTGAGTTCTTTCCCTTCTTTGTCCGCGAGGATACCAACCGGGGCGCCGACTACGGGCTGGCGCTGCGGGACGTGGATGCCATGATCGCCTCTCGCCAGCGGGGCTGGGCCGACCTGACGCGCCGCGTGGACGAGCGCAATCTGGGCGAGCTCTACCAGAACCTGGGTGGAGAGGCCATGGGGGGCTTCATGATTGCCGAGGTGATCGAGAACCTCCTCTTTGGGCATGGCCGTACCCTCCAGACCAACACCCGCAACGGCGACTCCATCGCCGGCTTACCCCTGGATGCTTTCGTCGAGGTGCCTACCACCGTCCGCGACGATGGACTGCATCCCCAGGCGGTGCCGGCCCTGCCCGCCGGGGTGCTGGGGGTGCTGAGCCGGGTGTTCGCCCAGCAGGAGTTGATCGTGAAGGCGGCTCTGGAGGGCGGCCGCAGCGCCGTGGTGCAGGCCCTGTTGCTAGATCCGTCGCTGCAACGGGTGGAACATGCAGTGGAGATCGCCGATCGCATGATCGAGGCTCATCGCCCCTACCTGCCCATGTTCGCGTAGGGATTCCACCGCCGAGACCACAGAGACCATAGAGAGCGCACAGAAGGAAGGAAAGCGGCGATCTTGCCTGGTGGAACGTTCCCTCGAATGGATTGTGGACTTGTGGCTAGTTGTCCCCCGCGGTGAGTCCCGTTCTCCCGGGTGGGCGGCGGTAAGGCATACAGCAGGGGCGGCGTGCTCATCGGGGGCATAGGGAGGCCCTGCGCGGGGCGTCCCTTGCACACCTTGGACGAGGTGGGCAAACGCGTCGGGCCACCCGCAGCGGAGAACTCACGACCAAGAGGTCTTGGGTCTGTGGCTCACGGCTCCGGCTAAGGGCTTGCCTGAACCGCCCGCTCTTCCGCCGTCAAGGCAGTTTGACTCCTACTGGGCGCAGGTCTACAATGTCGCACGTTTGGCCCGGTCCTTACCGTCGCGCACAAGGCCGGGCAAACACAGGAGAAATGGACGCAGGTAGTAGTAGTAGCGAGCCGCAACTAGCCCTCGGAGACGGTTGCGGCGAAGCTCAACTCAATACCGAGCCTCCTTAGCGGCAAGCCCATCCTGGTGGCCAGGGTTCCTGCCTTGGCATGATCCAGCCGCGGCTTTGGCGCCGCGGCTTGGCGCTTAAGGAGGCTCTGACCAGGTCAGCGTATCCTTAGCGCCAGGTGCACCATTACCGTGTCCGCGCTAGGCACGGTGGTGCCGTGTCCGCAGGAGGTTGTGCCGTGGCCATCTACCTCAGCCAGATACTGGGAAGGGCTGTATGGGACGCCCAGGGTCGCCGCGTGGGCCGCGTCAGCGATGTGCTGGTGGCCGAGACCGAGCGAGGGTTCCCCCCCTTGCGTGCCATTGCTCTCCGGCCCGACGACGGACAGGAGACCCTCATCCCTGCCGGCGAAATCGCCTGGCTGAGCCCATCTGTCATCCTCAAGAGCACTGAGCCGGCCCGGTACACCCCTCGGGGCGATGAGCTCTGGCTCAAGCGGCAGGTGCTCGACCGCCAGATCGTGGACACTGAGGACCGACGACTGGTGCGTGTCAACGATCTTCAGTTCACCCGCGTGGGCGACAATGGCCGCTACTACCTCAGCGCGGTCAACGTGGGCACCTCCAGCCTGCTGCGCCGTTTGGGAGTGGAGGAACCAGCGCGCCGAGTGCTGAGCGCTCTGCGCCGCCCCCTGCCGGAGAAGGTAATCTCCTGGCAGGACGTGGCCTCCGTCCAGGCCGACGCTCCCATCCGTCTGAGAGTGGCGCGCGACAGGCTGAGCCAGATGGACCCGGTGGACATCGCCGACATCGTCATCGAGCTGGACCGGCCCTCCGGGCAGGCCCTCATCGAGACCTTCGACGATGAGACCGCCGCCGACACCATCTCTGAGGTGCACCCCGAGCTGCAGGCGGCCATCCTCACCTCCCTGCCCCCGGAGCGAGCCGCCGACCTGCTGGAAGAAATGGACCCCGATGACGCGGCCGACGTTCTGGCCACTCTGAAAGAGGAGGACCGAGAGAGCCTGCTTGGCCTCATGGAGAAGGAAGAGGCGGACGAGGTCGGGATGCTCCTGGGCTACCCGGAGGACTCGGCCGGTGGGATCATGACCACCGAGTTTGCTACCATCCCCACCGGGCTCACTGTAGGCGAGGCACTGGCACACCTGCGTCGCTCCCGGGAGGCCCGCGAGGACGAAGCCATGTACTACGTACACGTGGTGGATGAGGCGGGCCGGCTGCGGGGTGTGGTCTCGTTGCGCGATCTGGTGCTCGCTGAGCCGGACACGCCCGTGAGCGAAGTGATGGTCAAGCGGCCGGTGACAGTAAGGCCGGAGGAGTCCCAGGAAGAGGTCGCCCGCTTGGTGGCCAAGTATGATCTGCTATCCGTACCTGTGGTAGATGAAGAGGGGGTGCTCAAAGGGATCGTGACTGTGGACGACGCCCTCGACGCCGTGCTGCCCACTGCCTGGAAGAAGCGCCTTCCTCGCTTCTTCTAGCCCAACTCGACGGAGTCTCCCATGCGGGTCAGGGATCGCCTCGCTGCGCCCTTCGCCCGAGTCCTGCTCTTCTTGAGCGTACTGGGGCCCGGCCTCATAACCGCCAGCGCCGACAACGATGCTCCCGGCATTGCCACCTATTCGGTGGCCGGGGCCGCCTTCGGCTACAGCTTCCTCTGGATCCTGGTCTGGGTCACCGTGGGGGAGAGCACAGTGCAAGAGATGGCGGCCCGCATGGGGGCGGCCACGGGCAAGGGCCTCACGGATCTGATTCGAGAGAGGTTTGGCGTCAGAGCCACGTTTTTCGTGATCCTGGGGCTATTCCTGGCCAACCTGGGCACTACCGCGGCTCAGTTCGCCGGCATCGGCTCCAGCGCCGAGCTCTTCGGTGTGAGCCGCTACCTAGCGGTACCTCTGGGCGCTTTCAGTGTCTGGTTCGTGGTGCTGCGTGGCTCTTACCGGCGTGTGGAGAAGGTACTGCTGCTGTTGTCATTGTACGCCATCGCTTATGTCATCTCCGCCATCGCCGTGCATCCCCCTTGGGACGAGGTACTGGTCCACGCAGTGGTACCCACTTTCGAGATGGACACGGAGTACATCCTGGCTGTGCTGGCTACCGTGGGCACGACGATCACACCCTGGGCGGCGGTGTACATGCAGGCCTCCATTGCCGACAAGGGCATCACGATGAGGGAGTTTCCTCTCGCTCGACTGGACGTGATCTTCGGGGCTGCGGTGGGGAATGTGGTCTCCGGGTTCATCATTATCGCCACCGCCGCCACCCTCTTCGCCCAGGGCATTCGGGTGGAGTCGGCGGAGGAGGCCGCCCTGGCGCTGGCGCCCATCGCCGGGCCCTGGGCCGAGACTCTCTTTGGCGTCGGGTTGCTGGGGGCGTCACTCTTGGCGGCGTCGGTGCTTCCCCTGGCGACCACCTACGCCACTTGCGAGGCCTTTGGCTGGGAACGCGGCATCAACCGGACCTTCGAAGAGGCGCCGGCCTTCTACGGGATATATACCTTCCTCATCGTCCTGAGCAGCCTGATCGTGCTCATCCCGGGGTTGAGGCTCTTTCCCCTGATGTGGCTCTCTCAGGTGGCCAATGCTGTGCTTCTGCCCGCCATCCTGGTGCTCATGCTGCGCCTGGCCAACGACGGCAGCCTGATGAAGACCTGGCGCAACCCGCGCTTCAGCAACTGGATGGCGGGAGTGCTGGCAGTGCTGGTGACTCTCGCCACCTTCAGCCTGCTTCTCACTATCTGACACCGGGGCGGTGTCGGCCGGGGGAAGGCTCCACGGAGGCACAGGCGATCCCGCGATCCGGGATCATCTGTGCCTCAGCGGGGCGGCCTGTCGCGAGGTGGCTCTGGCCCCCGTGCGTCACTCGATCCAGCCGGGTATGACGATCCGCTCCCAAGTGATGCCGCCGTCGGGGGAGCGGTAGGGGAGGTAGTTGCCCGGCCGGTCCCCGCTGTCTCCCCGCTGAATCTCGGCGAGGTTGGCATAGAGAGCCACGCCCACCGGGTGAGAGCTAGGGCCGGTAGCCATCAGGTGTACCGCCTGGCGCTCGCCGAAGTCGTGGAGAAGACCCCAGCGCACGCCCGTGACATCCGCCATGTTGGGGTTCTGGGAGCGCCAGATCTGGTTGTTGGGGGCGCTCAGGCTGACGTAGAGGGCGCCATTCCCGCCCTCGATGGCCATGCCGGTGAACGTAGAAGGGAAGCGGGCGGTCGGAATGGCTTTCCACTGACCGTCGGCCGTGCCTCGATATAGCGTCTCTCGGCCCATGGCGTAGAAGGTGTTGCTGTCCCGCGGGTCCATGCCGAGGTAGGCTATGGTTTCGGAGCTGTCGATGCCGCTGTCGGCCGCCACCCACGTGCGACCGCCGTCCTCGCTGCGGCTGATCTTGGGGTCACCGGGCCCGGCCGCCGGGTCGGTGGACCACATCAGCTGGGGTTCCAGGTAGACGACCTCGAGGGTGCCCACGCGCTGATCCGAGATGCGTTCCCACTCTGAGCCATTCCAGTGATAGAGGCCTCCCTCGCAGGCCCCAGCGTAGAGCGAATCGATGGCGGCGTAGTCAATGTTGACGTTGTTGAGGCAATGGCCGAGGGGCAACTCGCCGGGGAAGGGCGCCCATGTCTGGCCATCGTCATCGCTGTAGAGCAGTTGGTACCGGCCGCTCAGGTCCGCCAGGAAGACGTACGTGCGGCCGGGACCGACCATGAGGTTGCGCACGACCCAGTGCTCGGCGGGCTCCAGGGCCTGGGCGGGCAGGGTGGGGGCCGCCTGCGGCGTCGGGGTATCCAGAGCCTTGGTAGTGGCCGTCGCGGAGGGCTCGGTGGGAACCTCGGCCGCAGCTACGGTAGCAGTTGGCGCCTCAGGGGCGGAGGTCGGCGACGGTGCGGCGGTAGGGGCCGGTGGGGGCAGGGTGGGTGGCACAGGGGTGCTCCCGCAGGCCGCCAGCAGGAGCCCGATAGCCGCCAAGGATAGGATGGCGAGCAGTTCTGGCGTCGCGCGTCGTCTGGTACGTGTCATGTTCCCATTCCTTCTGAGGTCAGTTGGTCGTCTCTGTCTGCGCCCGAGCTAGTGCCTGGAGTCAAGACGCCGGTACGCAGTCGCGGGTTCCAGTGGTCAGGTGCTGTCCCGCGTCTTGCGCTCAAGAGCGGGGGGCCGGAGCGGCTGCTGCGTCCTTCGGCATTGCCGCCCATAGGTCGTACGGCTTCGATCAGCGTGGGCCAGCGACCAGTTAGCGCTCAATCACCGCCCGCCCCTGTCTTCACTCTGCTAGGAGTTCTTGTACTGCTTGCCGTACCTGGCTGGCAATGCGCAAGGCGGTCGCGGCCGTCTCGGGACCTGCCTCCACACCCGGGTAGCGGCCGGCGATGGCGAAGGGCGTGAGGTACCCTAATGGCTGCCTCAGTTCCTCGAGCACCGGGAACCGCCCTGAGGTGAGATCGAGGAGGACCACGAGATCGTGCGCCTTGCCGAAGGCGATCTCCGTCTCCTCAAGCAATGCCTTCAGGGACTTCTCGGCACACTGCTGACTAAGGAAGCAAACCACGTTGTAGACTGGGTCAGGCGCCTGGATCTCGCGCTGGGCTACCTTCCAGTCTCCCTCGGCCGGCCTGAGCCACTCAATCCTCGCCGGCTTCATACAAGACCTTGCCTTCCGCCACTACTTTCTCAGCGAAGATGCGTCGCTCCTCGCGGTGCTGCCTTAGCTCTGAGGGCGGCAAGACCACGATATCCAGGGGAAACGGGTGATCAATGGACGCCGAGATGAGACCAGCGGTATGGAGCGGATCATCAGTATCCATTATCACGAGCAAGTCCACGTCGCTGTCGGCATCGGGAGTGCCGTAGGCATGCGAGCCAAACAGGATCACACTCTGTGGGTGGAAACCCTCAACGATCTGCCGGACAATCCGATCCATGGCCCGCGATCCCACAACGCTTAGTGCTTCGGCCATGCAACCTCCTGTAGTTGGCCCTCGTCGTGCCCTCATCCGCGTCTAGCACTATGGCAGGTGAGGGCGCCGCTTGTCGGCGGCATAAGCGTTCTATCGCCCCCTCCAGCGCAACCACGCCGTAGGCCCTCTTCCGACGGGACGAGATCGGTGCGAGAGTGTCAGCCAGCGTCGGCTTCTACCCAGGCGAGCTCGGGGATAGGAACCGTGCTGCCTCTCGCACGGACGCCTCCGCCCACTGCACGATCTCCGTGCTCCTGCCTCACAGTGGGATGTCTTCCCGTTGGACGGACCGCATGAAAGGAGACTCCGAGAGCGGGCCCAGTTCGTCCTCTGCCACCGGGATTAGCGAGAAGACCAGGCCAGCCTCGCCTGTGCGGAGCTCCTTCGAGCCCGGCTCTCTTCTCCTCACCTCGCGTCCTTCAGAGTGGTCCGGCCGCGGCTCGGGTGGCACCCGGTGCGGGCGTGCTACGTAAGCTTCCGCTGACCTGCCTCCTCCAACAGAGCGGCGAAGGCGAACAAGTCGGCCTTCAGCGACTCGAAGCTTGGGCCCAAGTCGCTCAGCAGCTCGCTCACCCTGCTGGGGCGCAGGGAGGATGCGTAGAGGTTCCGTACCAGATGCCTGAAGCCACGGTACTGGTCCAGAAGATGCCGGGTCTCCCGCGAGATGACCGGTGGCCGACGTCCCGCGACTTCGGAGGACATCTGCAGCAGGAGCCTCTGGTGCCACTCTGGCCCGGAGGGCAGGCCGCCGTCGAGCGTGCGGGCGATGTCCTCGAAGATCCTGTCCACAGCTGTGTAGTAACCGTGGAGATTCAGGGCGACGCCGTCCCAGTAGCCTGTGTCACCGCTGGCTACCGCCCTGTCTCCCAGGGAAACAGCTCGCTGCACCACCTGCTCAACCTCGGCCAGGGCTTCGCGGATGCGCCCTGCCAGAGCATCACCTTCGCTCAAAGCTCCACCCCCTCGCGGCGGATGCACTCACGCAACCCGGGCGAAGCTGCTTCGTACTCGACCAGGTTGACTTCTATCTCCGGATCGAGGTCTAGCAAGCGGCACACGGCACTCAGGTAGTCGCGCACTCCCCAGGCAGCCAGGTCAACGTCGGAGCGGAGATGAAACTCCTCAGGACGCACCAGGGAGCCGTAGAGAACCACACGGGACGCGCCGAACTCGTCTCTGAGGAGACAGGCGGCTTGCCGGGCGAGCTGCCAGGCGCGCTCGCGGCGCCCGGTCAGGGCTTGCTTCTGCTCTTCCTCGCGGCGACGCAGGCCCTGGCGCAGAATCTCGAGATCAGTGCTCATGGCTCAACGCCCTCCGGTAGGCGCGCCCCACTCGGCTCTTGGATCCCGACAGGCAGTGCCAGGGCCACGCGCCGGAACACGCCCGGGTCGCCGAAGCGCTGGGGCGCATCGGAAGTCTCTATACCGGCGATTCGCCCGTCCGCGGCGTAGTCCACGGCGATGTCCTCGGCCACAGGCACTGCGGTTACGGTGGTCTCGATGAAACCAATGTACAGGGCATCCACTTCACTGTCGAACGTGATCCTCACCCCACCACCCCCAGTCCCCGCCACACCTTCTCAAGCGCAGCTACGCCGTAGGTCCTCTTCTGACGGGCCTCTCC